>CAJXUM010000442.1 GCA_913060855.1 uncultured Lewinella sp.
GGAGATGTGTATAAGAGACAGAAGTCATATCGCGCTATTAGACCCAAAAAGGAGGGTGTAATCGTTTTTCGAGACAAACAAAATGTTGACGCCTTAACCGCAGAAAATATTAAAACCGGTCTAGACAAAAAACCGAATCCAACCATCACTATTTCTTGGTCTGGTATTGGAAGAACCAATTGGTCTGGAGGTAATTTAGTTATTGCCGGAAAAAGTTATATCAACTACCAAGATGAAATGGTCGATTGCACACCTTTTGCGGCAATGGGGAATCGGGATTTAAAACAGACGGACAAAACACAAGGAGCCTTCAATAGCCTATTAGATCTTATCACTATTCTATCCGATTCTCCTGATCCAGACATCTTGGTTACCCTTATCAATGAAGATGATCTTCATTTAAGTGAATCTATTCCTGATAACTATGCAGAAACCATATTGAAGTGGTTGAATGGAGAGGAGTCCGCTAAAGTCAAACCTTAAAGGGGCCGCAATCGTACAATCATGCCTTGATAAGAAACTAGGCTAATTAATGCCATCAAAAACAACGGCTTCACGGGAAATCGTTTGCTATAAAAATTCATGGGAGCAAAAAAGGGACATTCTGGGAAAAATCCTTCTGGATTAATTAATCGACTATAGAAGTAGTCAAATTTTCTACCTTTATGGGTGGTCAATCACTTTCTTATGGATGAGTTACTTCTATTTTCATCAGCCCCCAATACTAGCTTGAAACAAGCCTTTCAGTCACTGGATGAATTAAAGCTGACGACCTTATTTCCTGTATCTATTTTAGGCCGGGGATTTACTTATTATTATGAAGACTGGATTGAAAACCTGCTTATTAAACAGGAGCACATTCAAGCTACCGTGAGCGGTAATGCGGTTTATAGCATACAAATCCAGCAGAAGGGTGGAAATTTATATGGTAGCTGTGATTGCCCATTTGAAGGTAAATGCAAACATATGGCCGCCGTGATGATCAGTGCCCTGCATCAAATACAAGCGAAACCTTAGTCAGACTGTCTATATGAAAGTAACACCCGATTCTATTTCAAAAAGGAATACAGGTATAGATATCCTTCGAGGGCTTTCTATTTTATCTGTTGTATTGCTGCATTTCAATATTAGGGTTCCGTTCAGTGAAACCTATATTGGAAGCCTGCTCCCAAAGATGTGGTATAGTCTCTTCTTTTGGAGCGGTTTCTATGGGGTTTGCGTTTTCTTTGTTATTTCTGGCTTTCTGATTACTACTTCCGCCCTAAATAAATGGGGGAGCCTACCCCAAATCAATCTACGCCAATTTTATAGTCTACGCTTTGCTCGTATCATTCCACTTTTGGTGCTGTTATTGACCTTATTGGTTGTACTTCATTTCACGCAAACGCCGGGTTTTGTCATCAATGAGGAGCGCACTTCGATTTGGCGGGCGGTACTAGCAGCGCTTACCTTTCATATCAATTATTTGGAAATACAGGTCGGATATTTACCCGGTGCCTGGGATATATTGTGGTCTTTATCTATTGAAGAAACCTTCTATCTCTTCTTCCCATTGGTATGTCTTTTCGTGAAAAGCGAGCGTAATTTTATCGGATTTGTCGCGCTATTTCTCCTTCTTTCTCCCTTTGCTCGCACCCAGTTATTTGAAGGCAATGAGTTGGGAGATCGGAATCACTTAGCCTATATCGATGCGATTGCGATGGGCTGCATAGCCGCTATTGTAAGTACAAGAGAGTGGCTCTCGACGAAGGCGATGCCCTGGTTAGCCCTCCTAGGCTGGTTAAGTGTTATTATGGTCTTTCTCTTTCGGAGCGTTATTTACAAAGCGGGGCTTACGGCCATCGGTTTGAATGTAAGCCTCCTGGCGATAGGAATGGCGATGGTCCTCATCTGGATGCGGCATCGTCAATTGACTGGGCAACAAAAACAATATGCAGCTTTTCGTTGGTTGAGTTTCTTGGGGCGAAATAGCTATGAAGTTTATTTGACCCATATGTTTGTGGTGGTCATTTTAGTCTCTCTATTCAAAAAATGGGGAGGGAGTGGGGAATGGACCTGGCTACTGTACATCTCAGGAATTGTTATTTCTGGCCTACTAGGTGAGGCAGTAGCCCGTTATTTCTCCAATCCACTCAATGAAAGATTAAGGAAAAAATTCATCCCTAAAAAAGAATAAATGAAATCATCCGCTAGTTTTTTATGTCTTTCTCTGTGGCTGTTTTTAGGGGGATTAAATGCCCAGAAAATGGCGAAAATAGATGTCCTACATTATCAGGCAAGTGTTGAACCCACTTTAGTCGATAAAAGTATAAAGGGGCAAGTCACTATTCGCTTTCGGGTATTGGGTAAAACATCTCAAATCATCGCATTCAACTGCGGAAGCCTGCAAGTAGATCAGGTTACCATTGATAACCAGGCTGTTCCTTACCAAACAGAAAAAAAGCGTTTACTCATTACACTAAAGCCCGAGCACATCACTCAAGCGGAGATCAAAGTTGACATCCAATACCGCAGCCCTCTCCGCAATGGGTCTATAAAAAATAGCGGCCCTCTAAAAGAGTTGACCGCTATCAAATAATAAACTGCCTTGTATGCTTCTTAAGCTTGCGCTTCTATAATTCCGTAGCTTGCGCTACGTAATCTGTTCGTTTTAATGGCGTATTCACCAGTACTTTGTACCCGCCTCGCACATTGATCACCTCCTTAAAACCTCTAGCTTTCAAGATAGATGCTGCTACTAATGAGCGGTATCCGCTCACACAATGCAAGTAGTAGACATTCTCTCGGCTCACCTGATTCATGTTGCGATTGATGAAGTCTAGTGGGAAGTTCTTAGCCCCGACTAGGTGTTCGGCGTTAAATTCGCTGGCTTTACGGACATCCAATACATCTAGATTGGAGCCATCAAAAATATCAGCAAAGCGCTCAGGTTCAATCTCATTAATGGTATCTACCTCATTTCCTGCTTCCACCCAACTCTTGAAACCTCCTTGTAAGAACCCGATAGAATTATCATACCCTACTCGGGCCAAACGAGTGACCACTTCTTCTTCTTTACCAGGCTCAGTAATAAATAAAATAGGCTGTTTCAAATCAGTAACCAAAGCGCCTACCCATACAGCAAAACTGCCATCTAAACCAATATAAATCGATCCTGGAATAAATCCTTTTGCAAAAGCATCTCTATCTCTCGTATCCAATACTAGGGCTTCTTCTTCCTCCCAAGCCGTCTGAAATGCCCGTGCACTCAAGGCTTGTGTACCCCGCTCTCTCACCACATCGATACTTTCGTATCCGGTTTTATTCATCATCGCATTTTTTGGAAAATACTGCGGCGGTTCTACTAAACCTGTTGTCACTTCTTTTACAAACTCGTCCTTGGTCATATCTGCACGTAGGGCATAATTCATCAACTTTTGTTGACCTAAAGTCCCTTGTGTTTCACTACTCATCTTTTTCCCACAGGCTGAACCTGCGCCATGGCCTGGATACACAATAACATCATCTCCCAAAGGCATAATCTTATTGCGCAAACTATCAAAAAGGAACCCTGCCAAATCTTCACGAGTCAACTCTCCTTGCTTGATCGCCAAATCAGGCCGCCCCACATCTCCAAGGAATAAGGTATCTCCTGTAAAAATCGCATAATCCTCGCCCGACTCATCTTTTAGCAAATAGGTCGTACTTTCCATCGTATGTCCTGGCGTATGCAGTACTTGGATGGTTACATTACCTACTTTTAATTCTTCCCTATCTTTGGCTACATAGGTATCAAAGCTCGCCTCAGCGGTTGGACCATATACAATCGTAGCCCCCGTTTTTTTGGCCAAATCCAAGTGCCCTGACACAAAGTCGGCATGGAAATGTGTCTCTAGGACATATTTAATTTTAGCCCCATCTGCCTTGGCTCTTTCTAAATAAGGTTCTGTTTCTCGCAAAGGATCTATGATAGCCGCCTCTCCATTACTTTCTATATAGTAGGCTGCCTCTGCTAGACACCCGGTATAAATTTGTTCTACTTTCATGTTTTTTATATTTAAATATGATCATATTTTCATGTTTTAGCTTATAACGAATCGATCATATTCTCTATGGGCAACGTGAAGAACACATACTAATTAGATTTTAACTATTGAATTTGTTGTACTTCAAAGGTAAGCCTATACAGGACGATTTACTGTGAGATTGATCACAGAATGAGATGATTTTTGTCACCCTGATGATTAGATATCAGAGGACAGAAGTGAGCGATCAGACGATAATCGAGAGATTGGCTAGAGATAGGGCAGAAGCCCTCTTAGCCGATGCAGGTGGAATATCTGCATCGGCTAGGATAAATGACAAGATTACTGGGTAAAACCCACGAATTAAAGACTTACAGACATACGACTCAGAAACTTCCCAACTTACCCCCTATTGCCCCGCCCATAAAATACCACGCTTCAATAAGTCTAAATATTTCGCTTCTTCGAAGGCAGTACCCGCATGTCCTAGCGCAGAATAGAAACTCCTTCCTCCGCTCGCTAATTCTTTGTACCAAACAATGGGATGATCATCTCCCATCCCAAAATCTTTATCCTTGATCATAGAACCTAAGTTGCCACTGGGGTTGAAGGTGTTTTCATCAACGGTATAAATAGGTCTAAAGCCTTTGTCACGTGGATTATCGAAAAAGACATACCATTCTTCACTGCGGGTCCATTTAGCGGGTAAGCCTTGACAAGTAAAAGTGCTGGTAGAATCACATTCCAAATTCATATTAGCCATTTGAAACTGTGGCTGCAAAGAGTGATGACTAAACCGGGCACCAATCATTTCATCTTCGTACCAATCCCAGCGATGAGAACCATCTCCTGCTCCATGAATTCCTACAAAACCACCGCCATTCTCCATATACTTTTTAAAGGCATTTTCCTGTTCTGTCTTCAGTACTTTCCCGGTGGAATTATTCCAAATGACGACATCAAATTGGGCCAGTTGTTCTTCATTGAATACGGCCCCGTTATTGGTGACGAAAAGCGACCAAGCATTTTCTTTTGCCATTTGCTCAAAAGCCGGAATCGAAGCTTCAATCGCACCACTATGACGGAAGGCATTCGTTTTAGAAAATACCAAAACAGAAAAATCATTCATTTCGGTAGGTATACTGGGTGGTCTAGATTCAAAATCAGGAATCCCACTTTTAGCTTTGTAGACAAAAAAGGCCACATTGATCACTACAATAGCCAATAGTGTGAGAAAGATATACAGACTGGTTTTGAGTACTTGTTTCATAATAGTTGCTTGTTCAATATTGATGCTTGACGTATTAATTATTCATGACCTCATTACTGAAATAGAAGGAAATTAGTCCAGTCACTGGTTTTTCACCCGAATTGGAGAAAGTAACATAGAGATCATGTACGCCTTCTGTTGCTTCGATCACTGTAAAAGTCTCATCCTGACCCAAGCTGGTAATCCCAAAGGATAAATCTAGTTTTCCAATAGAAGGCCCATCCACTGTATCCAATCTAAATTCAACCGTTCCTCCTTCCATGAAGGCACCTGCTTTTAAGTAATGGGTTAATATCCCCTTCACGCCTGTCAAGTCTAAGTTCTCGTATACTGCATAGCCATTATTTTGAGCAATCAATATATCCAAATCCTCTTCTACCATTCCCTGTGACATCTCAGGCGTCAAAACGAACTTCATCGACTTTTCCATTAGATCATAGTTAGCTGATAAGATTTTAGGGCTTTTCAATACGATCTCCTTCTGAGCGGTCAGAGGCCCGATTTTTTGCCCTCCTTTATCTTGGTAAGAAGCGCGGAAGATGTATTTACCTTCCATATTGCCTGATTTATGTCGATCGAATATATATTGGCCCTTGGCAGGTAAAGCGCTCGCTTGTATACCTGTCTCTTATACACATCTGACGCTGCCGACGAAGAGGATAGTGTA
>CAJXUM010000443.1 GCA_913060855.1 uncultured Lewinella sp.
GACAGGGTAAGGCTTGGGTGGTTCGGATAGCAGGCGACTGTACCCGACGGCTCATTACGGTATCAGACTTAGGAACGGTAGCTGAAACGCTGGAGAAAGGAGATAGCCTATTATTGCAAACCGGCTGGAGTCACTTTGTCAATGAAGACAAGTACCGAGACGCGCTTCCTAGAATCAGCGATGAATTGGCAAAATGGTGTGTGACCAAAGGCGTGAAAATGTTGGGCGTTGAACCGCCCTCTGTAGCTGATGTGCACAATCTAGAAGAAGTCACTCGCATACATCGTATCCTATTGAGCGGGGGCGTTATTATAGTAGAAGGTTTAACCCATTTAGAACTCCTGAAAGGGCCAACCGTTTTCTTCATGGCCTTGCCCTTAAAGGTCGCGGATGGAGACGGCGCGCCGGTTAGAGCGCTAGCCTTTGAAATCGATGATGAAAGCAGTTAGGGGACTTAGCTAGACTTCAGAAGTTTCCTTGAATGTGACTGAGAAAACTTCTGAAGTCTCATAACCGCTTGAGATAGATGAGATAAACCCAATAAACCTCCCAAATCAGAGACCATCGCAAATGCATAAATAAAATGACACAACCCACCAACGATCAATCTTTTCCTAAAGGTCGCCATTTTGTCGCCCTAGGTATGTTCTTATTATCACTCTTACTTTACATCGACCGCGTCTGTATTTCAGTAGCGAAAGACCCGATTGCCGGAGAGTTGGCATTGAGCGATAAAGCGATGGGTTGGGTGTTATCCATTTTTGCACTGGGCTATGCTTTGTTTCAGGTGCCAGGTGGGCGAATGGCTGATACTTTTGGTCCTAGGAAGGCACTCGCCGTAATCGTTACTTTTTGGTCGGCACTCACCGCATTAACGGGTGTCGCGTGGAATTTTGTATCTCTACTATTGATGCGCTTCTCTTTCGGAGCGGGGGAGGCAGGGGCTTTTCCGGGCATGTCGCGTGCCATATTCTCGTGGATTCCGTTGAAGGAAAGAGGGCTGATTACAGGTATCAATTTTTCTGGTTCTAGACTAGGTGCTGCTTTCGCCCTGCCTTTAGTAGCTTGGCTCATTGGTACCTATGGTTGGCGAATGACTTTTGGTATTTTGGGAATGGTAGGTGTGATTTGGGCGATAGGATGGTGGTTCACTTTCCGGGATGAACCGGCTGATCATCCCGCTTTATCGGACAAAGAAAAAGATTATATTCTTGCCCATCGACAGCCACAAGAGCCTGAAGAAGAGAAGACAAAACTTCCCCTCTCCACTCTTTTTGCCTCTGGCAATATGTGGATGACCATGGTCCAATACTTCTGCAGCAATTTCACTTTCTTTTTTGCCTTGACTTGGCTATTTCCTTATCTGAAGAATAAATATCAACTTGATGCCATGGAAGCTGGGTTTTATGCTTCCGCTCCTTTTATTTTTGGTGCCATTGGTAATTGGTTGGCCGGGTGGTTAGTGGATTATCTCTATAAGAAAGGTCATTGGAATGCTTCACGATCCATCACTGCTATGATTGGCTTTGGGTTGGCAGCAGTGGGCTTGATAGGTAGTGTTTATATGGAGTCGGCGGTAGGAGCCGTGGCTTTTTTAAGCTTGGCTATTTTGGGAGCAGATATGACTTTGCCACCTTCCTGGACCTTATGTGTAGATATAGGGAAACGACATGCAGGTACGGTATCTGGTGCGATGAATATGGCGGGGAATATTGGTTCTTTTATTACGGCTTTGGCCTTCCCCTATTTACAAGCTTGGACAGGTTCAGTAACGCCTTTCTTCTTCCTGGGAGCTGGCCTAAACCTATTGGGTTTGTTTTTGTGGTCTAGAATTAAAGCTGATCAGCCTATTGTGCAAAGAGGTTGAAAGTTGAGAGTTTAGGGTTTAAAAAGTTGAGGCAGGGAATAAGGTACTAAACGCTTCAACCGCCATTGCCTAGTAGGATAAGAATACGACTGAAGAAATATCTGATAATAAGTCTTTGAGGTAGTTTGCCAAAAGATAACGTATGAAACAACTAAAAGGAGTAGCAGTAGGAGCAGGCTATTTTTCCCAATTCCACTATGAGGCTTGGACTCGCCTACCCAGCGCGACACTGACTGCCTTGTGTGATATTGACTCGATCAAGGCCGAACAGACTGCCAAATATTACGGCATTCCCAAGTTCTACACCGAGGTAGAAACAATGCTAGATGCCGAGCAACCTGATTTCATTGATATTATCACGCCTCCGTCCAATCACCTTGCCCTGTGTCAGTTGGCACTAGACCGCGGCATTCCTATTATTTGTCAAAAGCCTTTAGCCCCTACCTTAGCAGAAGCAGAGCAACTATTATCGGCGGTAAATGAGGCGGGTGTTCCCTTCATGGTACATGAGAATTTCAGGTTTCAGCCCTGGTTCCGTGAGATTAAGTCTCTACTGAATAAAGGAGTGGTAGGGGATCAACTCCATAGTATCTACTTTAGAATGCGTACCGGTGATGGCTGGCCGGAGGATGCTTACTTGAGTCGGCAGCCTTATTTCCGCACTATGCCTAGGCTCCTCATTTACGAAACGGGTGTACATTATGTAGATGTCTTCCGATTCCTGTTTGGGGAAGTCAAGAGCGTTTTCGCCCATTTGCGAAAGCTGAATCCGGTGATCGCTGGAGAAGATTGTGGGTTGGTGCAATTTCATTTTGAGAATGGAGCCACGGGCTTATTAGATGCCAATCGCTATAATGAAGCAGATGCTGAAGACCCTCGTTACACTTTTGGCGAGCTTCTCTTGGAGGCCAATCGTGGGAGTATCAGATTGGACATGGAGGGCCGTTTACGAATACATCCACTGGGTCAAGATAGTTATGAGCACCAGTACACCCACCAAAAACGCAATTTTGCAGGAGACTGTGTTTATGCCACCCAACAACATTTCATAGCGCACTTATTGGAGAAAAAAGCCTTCGAAACGCCTATTCAGGATTATTTGCAAACGCTTAGAATCCAAGAAGCCATTTATACTTCCTCGGATGAAGGGAAACTTATATTTCCTTAAAGTTTTCATAAAATCCTCGAAAAGCGACTAATTAGAGATCAATAATTTTGCTTCCTATCAAACTAGCCTTTATTTTTAGAACTTCATTTTTTATAACGCATCCTCTGTTAAGAATTAGGTTTCATACATTATCTTTGGCTGAGAGCAGGACAATTGTCCGCTCTCGCTTTTTTTAGTATTTAGGGACTCAGTCCTATACTATTCTACCATCATTGTTCAATCAGTATTTCAAAGTTCCATCCTTTTAAGCCGTGATCACCTAATGGGCCAATCTACTTGGGCTATCCCATTTTGGATATGCTATACCTTCACCTAATGCCTATAACTATGCCTACTTCATTAAAGAACAGCAAAAAAGATCGCTATATTGATCCCCTGTATGGCTTTGATGTTGATCGAATTAAAACTATCATTGAAAAAACTGACCTGCCGGAGCGAGAAAAAGATTTAATGTGTTTTCGTTGGTTAGTTAGAGTGGAAAACATGGAAAAGGATGCCCGTAAGTCCAAAATCAGGCATTACACGTCCAAAATGATCATCATCGCAGGTAGTGCTATCGTACCTGTCTTGGCGAGCATGAATAATCCACCTGAAGTATCTACGGGGTTAACAGCACAAACTTTCATTTATTACGCGACGCTCCTTGTGAGTATGATTGTCTCTGTTAGTGCAGGTGTTCATGAATTTTTCCGATTTGGTGACCGATGGCGTCACTATCGAGGGACCGTTGAAAGCCTCAAAAGTGAAGGATGGCATTTTATTCAGCAAACGGGACGGTATCGCAATGTAGGTGGACATACGAAAGGCTATAAGCGATTTGCTGAGCGCGTCGAAAATATACTGAATACAGAGCGAGAGCGATTTATGAATGATATTGCCAAGGAAAAAATCAAAGAAGAACCTACCAGCGATACGACAACAGCTACAGAGGTAAAAAAAGCGGATACTTGATTTTCTTATCATTTTTGGTTCTCCGACAATAACTTAAAACTAGACATTTTGAAAAACACGATCCTTTCTCTGCTTGCTGCTTTTTCCCTGTTTGCCTCTTGCCAAAGCCAACAAGATTTTGATCTTGTGATTCTAGATGGAACCCTTATTGATGGCACGGGAGCTGCGTCTTTCACGGCCGATATCGGTATCAAAGGTGACACCATCGTTTTCATAGGTGATCTAGCGGATAATTCCTATACAACTGATAAGCAGATAAATGCCAACTCCTATACGGTATCTCCAGGGTTCATTGATCCGCATACCCATGCTATGGATGATCTTTCTGATTCTATCAAGAATGCTAACCTCAATTACTTACTGCAAGGAGTCACTACGGTTGTAACCGGTAGTGATGGGGGTAGTGTGCTGCAAATTGGGGAGAAACTACAAGAATGGGAAGACAATGGCATTGGTACCAATGCCGCCATTATGGTAGGGCATCGAACGATCCGGCAGCGCATCATGAGCATGCGTGACCAACCGCCTACACCAGAAGAAATGCGCAATATGAAAACGATGGTGGAGAGAGGAATGAATGAAGGAGCTTTAGGCTTGTCGACCGGATTATACTACGCTCCCGCCAGTTTTGCCAGTACGGAGGAGGTAATAGAATTGGCCAAGGTTGCTGCGGCAAACGGAGGAATTTATGATGCCCATATTCGCGATGAAAGCAGCTATAACATAGGCCTATTAGCGGCCATAGAAGAGACCATTGAGATCGGTAGGAAGGCAAATATTCCAGTCAATATTGCCCATATCAAATGCTTGGGCGTCGATGTGTGGGGCGCAAGTAAGACGGCTATTGACTTGGTAACAGCAGCGCAAGCCGAGGGTGTCAAGATAACGGCTGATCAGTACCCTTATGAAGCCTCTGGGACTCATCTAGACAAGGCTTTATTACCCAAATGGGCTTTTGCTGATGGGCTGGATTTTGAAACCAAATTCAAAGATCCTCAGGTTTCGGGGCGGCTGCGGGCGGCAGTAGCAGACAATATGCGACGACGCGGAGGCCCCGCATCTCTATTGATTGTATTTTCAAAAGACAAAACCATCCAAGGCAAGAATTTGGCGGAAATAGCAGCAGCCTGGGAAATGGATCCCATCGATGCGGGCATTCGCATCATCCAAAATGGCAGTGCAGCAGTTGCCTCTTACAATATGCAGGAAGCTGATATTCAAAACTTCATGCAACAAGATTGGGTTATGACTAGCTCAGATGGCACCAATGCGCATCCGAGGAAGTACGGCTCTTTCCCAAAGAAGATTCGGTATTTTGTGCGAGAGAAAAACACCCTGAGTTTAGCGGAAATGATTCGGCGTAGTACGGGCTTGACCGCCGAGACCTTCGGCATTCGCAAAAGAGGAAAATTGCAGGTGGGGCATTTTGCTGACATCATTGTTTTTAAGCCAGAAGAAGTCATCGACCACGCAGATTTCGAACAACCCGATCAATTGGCAGAAGGTATGCAGTGGATTATATTGAATGGGCAACTGGTGCTAGCTGAAGGTAAATACTTAAAGACATTGGCCGGGCGGGCGCTTCGGCGCTAACCATAACCTGTTCTAAATCTTAGCCCCCCAAAGCCGCTTTAAAGTTTGACATTATTATGGTTTAAGGTAGCCTCATCTTAAAAAATCGATACGACAAAAGAATATTAGCTTTACAATAGGTTATGCACTAAATAGCTCAGCACACCTCTAGGCTTATTAAATCGTATCTTAAGTACACGTTATGAGCACAATAAGATGAAATTGTATATCAAATATATGGTCAGCTTGCGGTGCAAGATGATGGTGAAAGAAGAGTTGCAAAAATTAGGTCTGCATTATGTGGTCGTTGATTTGGGCATGGTTGAGGTATTGGAACTGTCTCTTATACACATCTGACGCTGCCGACGAAGAGGATAGTGTAG
>CAJXUM010000444.1 GCA_913060855.1 uncultured Lewinella sp.
ATTGAGAACAATATTTAATTTCACACTCTCGCTATATCTCAGAATACGACTTCACAAACTTAAAGCACTTATACTTAGAAATTATTATTCCAATAGTTTCGAGTAACATCAAACATTCATCCTAAACTTATGGGAGCGTACTATGCCTAGGACGCTTTGGATGCTATTCTATATCCTTGTCCCGCTTAAGCGGAGAAAGGTAGTGTAGCGGATTAGCAAAAGCATTGTGCTTTATATCCAGAGTAGCTTAATTGCATAAGCGTATTACGAGTAACCCATTCTATCTGATAAACACAAAACATAAGATAGGCAAGGATATATCATCCTGAGTTTAAGTAATTAAATGACCTACCAATAGGTGGGGTGTAATTGTATTGTCCCTATCCAAGCATCAACTTTACTATCCATATTTTACAGTAAAACAATTCAATCAAAACAAAATGAAGAAATTCAACAAACTACTGTTCGTGCTGCTGCTGGGGACAGTCTGTAGCCTACAGTTACAGGCTCAATCGGTGAGCGGGACTGTTCAGGGCGAGGACGGCCCATTGGTAGGCGTGACCATTTTAGTCGTTGGTACAGGTACGGGTACAATAACTGACATTGATGGTAAATACACTATTCAAGCCAAAAAAGGTGATGTATTAGAATTCTCATACATCGGTATGACTAATTCAAGCGCTACCGTCGGCGATGAAACGACGATGAATATCACGATGGAAACCAATACCGCGACCATTGATGAAGTGGTAGTCGTCGGTTACGGTTCACAAAAGAAAAGTGATCTAACGGGAGCGGTCGTCAAGGTTACCTCAGAGGATTTTGTAAAAGGAGCCAATACGTCGGCTCTACAACTACTCAACGGGAAAGCTTCGGGGGTTCAAATCAGCCAGTCGAGTTCCGCACCGGGTGGGGGTATCGACATTAAAATTCGCGGAGCTAATTCGATCAACAGTAGCAATGATGTATTGATTGTGATCGACGGTTTACCGGGCGGTTCCGTGACGGCCTTGAGTCCAGATGACATCGAATCCATTGAAGTATTGAAGGATGCCTCTGCCTCTTCCATCTATGGTTCTAGGGCAGCCAATGGTGTGGTGTTGATTACCACTAAGAAAGGACGAAAGGGACAAATGAGTATAGAATACAGTGGCTATGTAGGCTTTCAGGATGTAAAAGACCGAGTGGATATGTTGAATGGCAGGGAGTACCTCACCGTTCTGAACGACATCAATGTAGAGTCTGGTGGCGGGATTATTCATTCCCCTGAGAGAATCGCTGCCGTTGGGGATGGTTTTGATTGGCAGGAACTTATTTTCCGTAATTCCATTATCCATAATCATCAAATCTCCCTCCAAGGTGGCGGTGATAAGTCTACGTATTATGTAGGGCTGAATTATATTGACAATGAAGGCGTGATTTTAAAGTCGGGGCAAAGAAAATACAATGCTCGGATCAATTATCAATTGCGACCAAGTGATCGATTTAGTGTTAACTTAAACCTTAATGTCAACCGATCTTTGACCGATGTAGTCCGGATGGGTAGAGGCACCAATGAAGGCGTCGGGGTGCTTTCTGCAGCACTATTATTTGATCCTACTATCGGACCAGAAAAAAATGATGCAGGTTATTTTGATGTCAACCCCTTAGTGGCCATTGAAAACCCAATGGCACTGCTAGAAGGCATTGACCAAGACAATGTAGCCAATTCCGCTTATGCCACCGTATCAGCTGATTATGAAATATTGGAAGGCTTGAAAGCCACGATTCGGTTTGGAACTGAGTTTGAGAACTTTAGGAGTGATCAGTATGAGAACGATTTATTCCAGATTGGCCGGGGCGTTAATGGCCGAGCTACGGTCAATAGCAACGAGAGCTTTTATTGGCTGGCGGAATACCTCTTGTCTTATGAGTTAAAGCGGGGAGATCATGACTTCAAATTATTAGGCGGAATCACCTATGAGAATTTTGAAAGCCGCACTCACTTTTCGCAGGCTAGTGATTTTCTTTCTCATGTAACGGGAACCAATCTACTGCAAAGTGGAAATCAAGAGACCTTTGTTCTTCGAAGTGGAAAGTTTGTCAATCGCTTGAATTCACAGCTGGGGCGGTTAAATTATTCCTTTAGGGATAAATACCTCCTTACTGCATCTTTGCGAGTAGATGGAACCTCCCGTTTTTCAGAGAAAAACAAATTCGCCTATTTCCCTTCCGCTTCCATAGGTTGGAAAGTATCGTCGGAATCATTCATGCAGAAGCAAAGTCTTTTTAACGAATTGAAGTTTCGGGTAGGCTATGGTGAAATTGGAAACCAAGGTATCAATAACTTTGAGACCATTCAAACCTTTAGAGCGGGTAGCAATGCTGTCTTGGGTGGAGGCTTGCAAAATGGAGCTATACCCGCCAGGATACCTAATGAAGATTTAGTATGGGAGACCACTAGGGAGATCAATATAGGGGTAGATTTTGCCTTATTTGATTATCGTTTGGCGGGAAGTATAGAATACTATGTCAGGAATACAGATGATCAATTATTTCAACAACCGGTTCCCTTCACTACAGGTTTTACGAATGTGAGGGTAAACTTGGGAGAAGTGCAGAATAGTGGTTTTGATTTTACCATTAGTTCTAAAAATTTAACCGGGAAATTGAGTTGGGAAACGGACTTAGTTTTCTCATTATTAAAGAATAAGGTCGTACAATTGCCAGAATTTGCCCAGCAAATCATTTATGGTGGGTTTGGGTTTTCGGGCAATTATCTCGTCATCCAAGAAGACTCCCCCATTGCCTCTTTCTATGGTTATGAAATGGCCGGCATCTTCCAAGTGGGTGATGACATCGCCAACTCGGCACAACCCAATGCGATCCCTGGACATCCTATCTTTCAAGATACCAATGGCGACGGAACCATCAGTGCTGCGGATCGTGTGATTTTGGGTGACCCTTTCCCTGATCTTACGTTCGGCTTCAACAACCGTTTTACTTTCGATCGATTTGGGTTAGAAATTTATATTCTGGGTGTACAAGGCGTCGAAACCTTCAATAACCTAGTAGCGGAGTCTCTCTATCCGATCAACAAAGAGCGGAATCATATCGCGCAGAACTATCTCGACCGTTGGACAGCCGGTAATCCTGGTGCCGAATTCCCTTCTGGGGTAAATTATACTTCCTATTCAGATGGCGAAAACAAAGTCAACTCTTTTACCATCCAAGATGCTTCTTTCATTCGATTGAAGAACGTGACTTTGAGCTATGACCTACCTTTGAAGAACAATAATGTATTCCAATCGGTCAATCTATATATATCTGGTGAGAATTTATTAACCATTTCGGACTATGATGGTTTTGATCCTGATGGAAATTCAGATGGCGTGGGTACTTCGCGAGCTACTTTTAGCGACTACCCGATTGCTAGAACGATTAGAATTGGCGGTAAAATTGGCTTTAACTAATGGTCAAAAAAATCAAAAAAAGATTAATCATGAAGTATATAAAATTACCCTTATTGGTCATTGTGATGATGCTTGGTGCTTGCAATGACTTCCTCGACGAGCAAGTATTCACAGAATATGACCCCGGTACTTTTCTCAATTCCGAGGCAGGCATTAATGCCGTATTAACGGCGACCTATCGGCAATCCAGGCCCTTGTATCGCGAAACCTGGTTTTCTTTTGCGGGTTGGACTACTGATTTACAACTAGAACGAGGCGGGGGCTATGCGGCTCCGGCTGCTACCTTTGCCAACTTCCAATGGCAGCCGAGTAACGGCTTTTTCACGGGTAACTGGCGAGAAATATATGAAGCTATCCGCAATGCGAATTCACTACTAGATAATATTGATAATGTCACGTCTATTTCAGCGGCTAAAATAGCCTCCTTGAAAGCAGAGGCCACCTTTTTGCGAGCGTTCAATTACTATGCCCTGTACGACTTTTTCGGGCCAGTTCCTTTAATTATTTCTGCTAAGGACTTGAATTTTGAACCGACTCGGGCTACCGATGATGCCATGAAGACCTTTATCGAAGCCGAACTCCGCTCTGCCGCTGCTGCTTTGCCGGTTGATGCTGAATTATCCGGTAAAGCTACCAAAGGATCAGCTCTAGCCTTATTGGGTAGGTTCTTCTTGAATACCAAGCAATGGCAAAAAAGCGCGGATGTATTAGCCGAAGTCATTGCCCTCAATAAATACAAATTATTTACGCCGGTAGAAGGGCTATTTAGTATTGAAAATGAAGCCAATGATGAGTTAATCTTTGTTTTTGAATCGCTTGCTACTGGACCGGGTTGGAACTATACTCCTCATGCCTATCCCGTAGGCTACCAAACGGGGCAAGTGAATTATGGTGCCCAATTCCAGTTGTGGCGCTGGTTTGTCAACTCTTTTCATCCAGATGATCGCCGGGCACTTGAATACGATCCCGATAATGGGAAGTTTGGGTGGATTATTAAATCTTACACCGATAAGGGGGGGAACTTTATCGACCTCTTAAATGATGAGATCATACCTGGTGTAGAGAAAAAATACCCTCGCAGTGTCAAGTTTACCCCCGACCCCAATGCCTTGGGTGCCCAACACGGTAACGACATGCCCATTCTCCGCTATGCTGAGGTACTTGTCTCCCGCGCCGAAGCCTTAAATGAGCTGCAAGGTCCCAATCAGACTTCGATTGATCTCTTGAATGAAGTACGGGCAAGAGCCGGTGTTCCTGCCTATGATCTAGCCGATTTCCCCACCAAAGAATCCTTGAGAGATCAGATTTTGGTAGAAAGAGGCTGGGAGTTTTTTACGGAGGGGCTTCGTCGGCAAGATTTGATCCGTCACGGCAAGTATATTTCCTCTGCCCAGGAGCGTGGAAAATCCCTGGCACAACCTCATCATGTGCTATTCCCTTTACCCCAGCCTGAGTTGGATGCTAATCCAGCTTTGAAACAGAACGCGGGGTATTAGCGCACAAGCTATAATCCTTAGTAGTTTGACGGAAATAAATGAAGCCATTTATTTTTCCTCCGTCTCCTTATAAAGCATCTGGTAGCCTTCTTCTTAGGTTACCAGATTCTTATTTTACAGACAAGGCCTTCTGGTTTCGCGGGTTTATTTCTTCCCAAAATTCCCTATATTTGTCGAAAGTTGCAGAGAACTACCACCTAAAACATCCTCTCCTAGCTGAGAATATATTACCGCTTTTTTGTTAAGAATCTCGTAAAAAAGGCACCTTAGCAGGGTATTTCCCTAGAGAAATCAAAATATTTTTTAAATTGGTAAAACAATTAGACATACTATTAACGTTAGTAGTGAAAATGAAGCGCTTTATGAAGAGGAGACTAATCACCCTTTCGTTCCTTTCCCTTTGCTGTGCTGTTTTGTATGGCCAATCTCAGGATACCGTAAAATTGAAGAATCCTTCTTTTGAAGATTATCCAAGGGTATCTAGTGCGCCTTCTGGTTGGCTGGATTGTGGATTTCCAGATGAAACAGAACCAGATGTACAGCCGAGTCCCAACAATGAGTTTAGGGTAAGTAAACCGGCCAACCATGGGTATACTTATTTAGGCTTAGTCGTACGTGATAATGATACGTGGGAATCTGTTGGTCAAAAACTTAGTCAGCCACTCAGGAAAGGGACTTGTTATGAATTTACGATAGATCTTGCTCGTTCCAATACCTATATCAGTCAGACCAAGTCGACGGGTAAAGATGCCAATTATAATACGCCTGCCAAACTCCGTATTTACGGTGGATTTGGTTATTGTGATAAGAAATTTTTGCTAGGTGAAAGTAGCATGGTCATCAATTATAACTGGAAGGAGTTTATCTTTAAGTTTGAACCCGTTGATGATTATTCCTACATCATATTAGAAGCTTTTTATCAGACTCCTACCTTGTTTCCTTATAATGGGAATATACTGGTGGATAATGCCTGTCTCTTATACACATCTCCGA
>CAJXUM010000445.1 GCA_913060855.1 uncultured Lewinella sp.
CACTATCCTCTTCGTCGGCAGCGTCAGATGTGTATAAGAGACAGATTCTATCGAAATGTGACAGAATTTAGGCCTGATTTTATCCACTCAGTAATAAAATTACTAAAATGCTGGCGCAAAAGAAGAAATTTCTATTTTTTCGTGGACATAGTAGATATCTGAATAGCATAAATCATACCTAGGAATACCGATGAACAAATTATTTATTTCCTGCATTTTAATGGCACTTATTCTCGCTTGTGGCAACAATAGCAGAAAAGAAAGTACCGACCCCATGGCTGAATTAGATGGTAAGGCTATTTATAAAAACTATTGCGTAAATTGTCATGGCTTGCAAGGTGACATGGGTGCAGGAGGCGCGGCTAATTTGCAAATTTCAGCCCTGAGTCTTGAAGAACGTGTAATTGTAATTACCAAGGGACGAAATGCCATGCAGCCTTATGAAAGTGTATTGAAACCGGCACAAATTGAAGCGGTAGCCAACTTCACCCTAACGTTAAAAGAAAATGAATAACTTATGACTACTTATCGAGTGATTGGATTGATGTCTGGGAGTTCCTTAGATGGACTAGATATTGCCGACTGCCAGTTTATGGTCAATGAAGCGCATGAGATCCTATCTTGGGAGATTCTTCGAGGCGAGACCTTGGCTTATAGTCAAGCGTGGCAAGATCGTTTAAAAAACCTACCGCAAGCCTCTGGCTTGGCATTGGCACAAACCGACGTAGCATTTGGTGAATTGATTGGTACGATGACGAAAAGCTTTATCGATCAATACCAAATCAAGCCCGATTTCATTGCTTCCCATGGTCATACTGTTTTCCACTATCCCGAACAAAAACTTACGCTACAGATTGGAGATGGCGCAGCTATTGCAGCGGCCACCGGCTGTCGAGTACTTTGCGATTTCCGAACGCAAGACATAGCCTTAGGAGGCCAGGGCGCGCCCTTGGCACCTACTGCTGACTTGTACCTATTTGGCGAATACGATTGCTGCCTCAATTTAGGTGGGATTGCTAATATCAGCGTACAGACACCAAAAGGCTATGTGGCTTTCGATATTTGTGGCGCCAATCAAATTCTAAATGCCTTAGTCGAGCCCTTAGGATTGGCTTTTGATGATGAAGGACAAATGGCGGCTAAAGGTCAATTGTTACCTGATCTGTGGGACCAGGCTTATCAGCTCGATTTTTTCAGCCAAGCTTATCCCAAATCGCTCGGTAATGATTGGGTGCAGGCGCAACAAGTTCAGGCTTTTATGGAGTATGAAGGCAAGGTGGAAGATAAATTGCATACCGCCACCAAGCTAATCGCCCAACTCATTGCAGATCATATTGAACAGGTAAGGGTCAAAGAACAGCTCGATCAATCAACTATTAGTTTGCTCATCACAGGTGGCGGCGCCTTCAATTCCTTTTTGGTAGCATGTATTCAATCCGCTTGTGGCCCAACTGTCGATATTCATATCCCCTCTCCTACCGTTATTGGCTTTAAAGAGGCTTTATTGATGGCGCTAATGGGTGTACTTAGAATCCGGCAGCAATCCAATTGCCTGGCTACGGTAACGGGTGCGCTTCATGATAGTATCAATGGTGCTTTGTATGAAGCGACTGAGTTGATGGCGGTGAAATAGTAGGCTGGCAAGACTTCAGAAGTTTCCTATGTCATGCCTGGGGAAACTTCTGAAGTCTAAGCGATAGCTTTTTAAATTATAGTCCGAAATTGAATCCACATTTGGCTGACAAGACTTCAGCAATTTTCTAGGCCGGCCCTGACAAGACTTCAGAAGTTTTCTACGCCACGCCTGGGGAAACTGCTGAAGTCTAAGTCTTAGCTTTTTTATACAGTACCAACGAATACATGTCAGTACCCAACAATACGCCCATTTTAGTCACAGGAGCCACGGGAATGGTAGGCTCTTACCTTTTGCGCTACCTCGTAGCTGGAGGTTTCACGAATATTCGCGCGCTAAAGCGCGAGCAAAGTCCGATGGACCTAGTCGAACCTGTTATTGATCAAGTAGAATGGGTCAATTGTGATTTGCTAGATGTCGTTGGTTTGGAGGAGGCGATGACGGGGATAGCGCAAGTGTACCATTGTGCCGCTTTGGTTTCCTTAAAGAAAAGTGAGATTAAGCAAATGTTTGTGGTCAACAAGGAAGGGACCGCTAATATTGTCAATGTGGCGCTGCATGTTGGCATCGAAAAAATGGTGTATGTAAGTTCTATTGCAGCCATCGGACGCCCCGAGGATAGTTTTGTGATTAGTGAGCAAACCAAGTGGAAACGCAGTCCTTACAACTCCAACTATGGCATTAGTAAATACCTGGCCGAGCAAGAAGTGTGGCGAGGTGTGGCAGAGGGATTGAAGGTGGCCATTGTCAACCCAGCTATGATTCTCGGTGGTGGTTTTTGGGATAGAGGCCCCTTGAAAATGCTGGAATTGGTGCGTAAAGAACATGGATTTTATCCAATGGGAGCCAATGGCTTTGTAGATGTGCGAGATGTATGTCGATTTATGATACAACTCATGGCTTCAGATATTGTCGAAGAGCGCTACATCCTAAGTAGCGCTAGTATCCCTTACCAGGAATTATTGTCCGGCATGGCAAAAGGAATCGGGGCAAAAGCGCCAACCCGTCCGATTAAAAAATGGATCGGCGCGATCGCCTGGCGCTTAGTCACCTTTGCCAATCTATTTACTGCCTCCGATCCCACCATAACAAAAGAGTCGGTCCTAGTTTCGGCTTTACCCTGTGAATATAAAAATGATAAATCCAAGACCGTTTTTGATTTTCAGTACCTAGCGATCGACAAGAGCATACAGGAGATGTCAGCCCTATACCTTAGTGCGGCAGAAGAAGATTACGCACCTAAGTATTTACCCCTGGATTTTTCGTAAAGACCAATGTCCGCTACTCAACCTCATGGCAAATAAATAGGCAAAGAGAACACCTCCTCTCATCTTTTCTCGGTTCTAAGTTGTTTTTACGAAAAAAGAAGAAATGGAAACTACACTCATCACTTCTCAGCCAAATAAAAAACCGATTATACTAAAACCTACTCCAGCAGATATGAACCAGATGCTGGGGATCAAGCATATTCCATTCAAGACTGTCTTATGTTTAGAGCCACTGATAGAATACCTAGAAGAGCGACAGTATAGCGAAGATTATGCAGAGGCCTTCTTGGCCAAGACCCTGATGGATCGCCTGGCCGTATCTACTGATTTGCGAGGGCCAATAGAAGATCATTCTGTCTTGAAGAAGCATGAAGAAACGCTTCAATTGATGATGCTTTCTTTCCTACCTCCCGCCCTGAAGGAAACGCAGATGACTAAAATCTCCGTTCCCTTTGTCATGGATCACGTCTATTGTACCCCTGCCCTAGCCAAGCTAAAAGATGGCAAAGACATCAATTTTGAATCTAGCCATTCTGGCAATGCGTTGGAGTGTTCGGCTGTTACTAGGGCGTGTAGTTTGATTCTCAATCGATTTTATGGCCAAGATATCAAGGTGGACCCTTCCTTTACGCTATCTGTGCGAGACAAAATAACGGGACTAGTTCGCTACTACAAAACGATCATGAACTTGCAGTTCGTGAAAATAAATAAGCTGAGACCGCTTAAACCACTTTCGCAAGAGCAGATCAATGACATGCTCAGTAATATGTATGATATGAAGCTCTGGCTGCGGCACCTCCCGGCCGAGAACTTTGAAATTTCCGGTTTCGCGATTAGTCATCTGGTCGATATCACTGAGGAGGAAGCGCTTTCCCGATTGCGCTATCGCTTGCTGGAAAAAAATGCGATGGTCGACCTTGATAAATTAGAAGATATTCGACATTCCTTGCGCGATTACTTTGGCTTACCCAAATTGAAGGTGGGTTTAACCGCGATCGATTATCCCATGGAAAAGACCGTCGCTCATCAATATAAAATACGGTACGATTTTCTCGCAGATAAGGTCAGCATGCTGCTAGCCCCCGAAAATGCAGGATCGATTTATGAAAAAGTTTGTAAATATCGTTCGATTCTTTTGATCGAGGATTTACAAGAAATTAGGCGGCCTACAGCGATTGAAAAAGGATTATTAGAATTGGGTATACGTAGTATTATGGTTGCTCCACTTTTGAACCAACAGGATGAAGTAATTGGTTTGTTAGAGATTGGGTCAGCCAAGCCCTATGCCCTACACACTTTTACAGAAGTAAAATTCAAAGCAGTGGTAGGCCTCTTTAGCTTGGCCGTAGAAAGGAGTCGAGAAGAAATAGATAATAAGATTGAATCCATCATACGAGAACAGTATACGGCGCTACACCCTAGCGTGGAATGGAAGTTTATTGAACACAGTTACAATTTATTAGAAGCGCGCGAAACAGATGAGAATGCGGTGGTGGAACCCATCATTTTCCAAGATGTATATCCACTCTATGGTCAGGCAGACATCGTCAGCTCTTCCAATAAGAGAAATACCGCTATCCAAGCCGATTTGCTGCACAACCTAGAACTGGTCAAAGCAGTTATTGAAAAGAGTATCGAACTGGTGACTTTCCCGCTGGCCAACCAGCACCTGATGCAGATCGAAAAGGACCTTCATCAATTACAAAAGGAATTTAATTCGGGGGATGAATCAAGAATTATCGAGATGCTACACAATGTGACGCATCCACTCATCCAGCAATTGGGAAAAACGTTTGAACAACTACGTCCCATCACCCAAGATTATTTCAAAAAAATTGATACGCTGCATGGTATGGTCTATATCCAGCGAAAAGACTATGAATCCAGCGTCTCTAAGCTCAATAATGCCATTTCTAACTACCTCATACAAGAGGAGAAAGTCATGCAAAAGGTGCTCCCGCATTATTTTGAAAAATACAAGACGGATGGTGTAGAATATGACATGTACCTCGGTCAATCTCTGCTCCGCCAAGACTCCTTTTCGGAGATGCACCTCAAGAATTTCCGACTCTGGCAATTGGTGCAAATGGCAGGCATCACTCGCTTGGTCCACGAATTGGGTCCGAAACTACCCGTTCCTTTGGAGACCGCACAGCTCGTCTTTGCCTATACCTCTCCTCTTTCTATTCGTTTTCGGATGGATGAGAAGCGATTCGACGTAGACGGCGCCTACAACGTTCGCTATGAAATTCTCAAAAAGCGAATTGATAAGGCCACGGTTGAAAGCACTGGAGAGCGGCTTACCGTAGCGGGGAAAATTGCCATTGTCTACTTACAAGATAAAGACAAGGTGGAGTACATGGAATACCTCAATTACCTGGTGCACGAGGGCTACATTGAAGATAATATTGAGGAGCTGGTATTGGGTAAGCTACAAGGCGTTCAGGGTTTGCGGGCGCTGCGAGCCACTGTACGTACGTAAGCAGCCATTTCCAGGACGCCGATGTAGGTGTTTCCCACCTACATCTATCCTAGCCCCGAGCCTGCCATTGCAGGTGGAAAACACCTGCAATGGCAGGCTGGAAATTTCGCTTGACTCAAAACACCAGAATTGTGAGAGAAACATAAAAAATGGAAGCATTCAATAGTTACCTAAAGCAATTTCCACATTATACGCCTCAAATATTTGAGAATGTTCTTCCACATCTGTTGTCCAAAAGACTCAGTGCTGGAGATTACTTTCTTCGACAAGGGAAAACTTGCAAAAGTATTGCCTTTATTAAAACAGGTTTGTTGAGATTGTATTACTTAAATGAAGGGAAGGAAGTTACCAATTGTTTTTGTAAAGAAAATACAATTACAACTTCATATAGCAGTTTAATCACACAAAAAGAAAGTGAAATTGCCATTCAAGCGGTAGAGGATTCAGAATTGATAATCCTCACCAATGAGTCCCTACAAAAACTGTATGAGAGAAACCCTTTTTGGCAACAATCTGTCTCTTATACACATCTGACGCTGCCGACGAAGAGGATAGTG
>CAJXUM010000446.1 GCA_913060855.1 uncultured Lewinella sp.
CGAGATCAGCCTCGGTCTCGTGGGCTCGGAGATGTGTATAAGAGACAGGTGCCATTAAGATGTCGTTGAGTGAATTGGTAGAAGGCCGCTGTGATATGATGTTAACGGGAGGCGTTGATACAGACAACTCTCCTTTCATGTATATGTCTTTTAGTAAGACCCCTGCTTTTTCAAAGTCGGGCAATATTAGCCCCTTTGCCGATGCGGCGGATGGGATGTTGATTGGTGAAGGTATCGGCATGTTGGTCCTAAAAAGATTAGCGGATGCTGAGCGAGATGGTGATGAAGTGTATGCCGTTATCAAAGGCGTAGGAACTTCTAGTGATGGCCGCTTTAAGTCGGTTTATGCTCCGCGTCCTTCCGGACAGGCGATGGCCATGCGCCGGGCTTACGAAGATGCAGGATATGCAGCAGATACCGTGGGACTAATAGAAGGTCACGGTACTGGCACAGGAGCTGGTGACCCAACAGAATTGACTTCCATGCAAATGGTTTTTGGGGCAGATAACCCTAAGAAGCAACACATTGCTTTGGGATCAGTCAAATCCCAGATTGGCCACACCAAGGCAGCAGCAGGTTCTGCTGGTATTATTAAGATGGTATTGGCCTTGCACCATAAGGTACTTCCACCGACTATCAATGTAGATAAGCCTAATAGCAAATTCGATATAGAATCTTCCGCCCTTTACCTCAATACAGAAACACGGCCTTGGTTGCGAAATGGTACCCCTAGACGTGCCGGAGTGAGTGCATTCGGTTTTGGAGGAATCAATGTGCATATCACATTGGAAGAATATGAAAAGAATAAGGCCGCAGCTTATCGAATACATGAGCCCTATAAGATGATCTTGTTGCAAGCAGCGAGTAGTGCGCAGTTGCAGCAGTCTTGTCAGACGATCATTGAGCAATTACAAGCTTCTGATCGTGACCTCGCTTTCGAGCAAGTGGTAAAAGATAGCAAGGCAATCACTTTAAATCCTGCTCATCCTAGATTAGGTTTTGTGATCAGTGATATTGAAGAATGTATTTCATTCCTTCAGCTTTCTATCCAAACTTTACAGGCGAATGCCAATGAATGGAGTCATCCTAAAGGCATTTATTATCGACCAAATGGCATTGATACTAGTCAACAAAAAGTAGTGGCCTTATTTGCCGGACAGGGTTCGCAATATGTGGGTATGGGCAAAGAATTGGCCAATGCCTTCCCTGAAGTAGCCAATGCTTTTGCTAAGGCTGATCAACTTTATAAAGACAATAGCGAAAAGGCATTATCCGATACAATTTTCCCAATCCCAGTTTTTTCCAATGAAGAAAGAACGGCTCAACAGCAAGCTTTAACGCAGACCCAATTTGCACAACCTGCTATTGGTGTAGTGAGTATGGGACAATTTCAAGCGCTTAAGAAATCAGGATTCGCACCGCATTTCACAGCAGGTCATAGTTTTGGAGAGCTTAGTGCCTTATGGGCCGCTGGTGTTTACGATGATGCCACTTTCTTAGCTTTAGCAAAAGCGAGAGGAACGGCGATGGCTATCGCTAACCCATCAGCTGATTCAGGTACGATGCTAGCTGTGAAGGCTTCGGAAGAGCAAGTACGTCAAGCCATAGCGGGCAGTACTGAGGTCTTTGTGGCCAATGTAAATTCCGATGAGCAAGTGGTGCTTGGCGGAAGCACTACAGCCATACAAAATATAACGACAGCCTTGAAGGCTAAGGGTTTTACAGTCGCTCCTTTGCCTGTATCAGCCGCCTTCCACACGCATTTCGTTGGACATGCCCAGCAACCTTTTTCCAACTTTGTGGAGCAACAGACTTTTAGTTCGCCACAAATCCCGGTCTATTCAAATACAACCGGAGAAAGCTACCCTGGCCAAGTACCTGCACTAAAGGACATCTTAAAGAACCAGATACTCAAGCCGGTCCTGTTTAAGAAGCAAATTGAAAATATTTATCAAGCTGGTGGACGTGTTTTTGTAGAATTTGGTCCTAAAGGGATCCTGACTAACCTAGTCAAGAAGATATTGAAAGATAAAGCGCATGTAGCCATTGCGGTGAATGCGAATCAACGTAAAGATAGTGACCTACAATTTCGACAAGCCGTAGTACAAATGCAAGTCCTGGGCTTGTCACTAAGCAATGTCGATCCATACAAGCGATCATTAGTTCCTCTTCCCCCCACCTCTAAATTGACGGTGAAGTTGAGTGCTAACAATTACGTTTCAGCCGCTACGCAAAAAGCCTATCAAGATGTGCTAGCCGATGGGTTCCAGGTCAAAGCAGGAGCTAGCCAAGTCATTGAGAAAGTAGTCGAAAAAATCGTGACGGTCGAGAAAATTGTTGAAGTCCCCGTTGCTAATGGTCATCACATTCAAACTGAAAATGAAGAAGACATGAATAAAGAAGCTTATCAATTATTGCAAAGCACCATCGAGTTATTCAAAACGAATCAAACCAAATCGCTCGAGATATTTGAGCGTTTCCTCCAGGAGCAAAACCAACAGTCTCAGCAATTGCTACAATTGTTAGCGCAGCAAATAGCAGGAGACCAAACGCCAAAGAATAACGGTAATGGTAATGGAGTAGAGGTATCTTCTTCTTTTAGCAATGGATCTAGCACGCCTACTAAGGCATTAGAATATACCAATGGCGCTAGCCATAGTCATAAAATAGCAGATACAGCGACTACCACGGTAGTAGCTACAGAAACGGCGGCAGTAAGTGCTCCCGCTCCAAGTAGTGGTGGATTTGATAGCGAAAAATTGACCAGCATGTTGCTGGCAGTGGTGAGTGAGAAGACGGGTTATCCCGCAGAGATGTTGGAATTATCTATGGATATGGAAGCTGATCTAGGTATCGACTCTATCAAACGAGTAGAGATCTTTGGCGCTTTAACGGCTCAATATCCGGAGGTATCCTCTATTGATCCTAATGAATTGACCGAACTTCGCACCTTGGCTGAAATCGTTAGTCATGTGGGTGCCAAAGTAGGCGGCGGTAATGGTGCAGCAACTGCGGCTCCGGTAGCGCCCGTGCAAGCGGCCCCGGCGGTAGCCACTCCAGCCGCACCGAGCAATGGCCCAGACAATACAGAGTTAACCAATATGTTATTGGCCGTTGTCAGTGAGAAAACCGGATATCCAGCAGAAATGCTAGAATTGTCCATGGATATGGAAGCCGACTTAGGAATTGACTCTATCAAACGAGTCGAAATCTTTGGCGCTTTAACGCAAAAATACCCGGAACTATCTGGTGTTGATGCCAATGAACTAACGGAACTCCGTACGCTGGCAGAGATTGTTGATCATGTTAGCCAACACAGTAAAAAAAAAGCGTAAGCTTGAAAGCTGAGGTGCTCGCACCTGCCGTACAAAATAGCTCGATTAAAACGGGCAGCTTCCACGGTGTTAATCGCTTCGCAGTCGGGCTGGATTATTTAGCTCAGCCCGACTACTTAGCGTTCAGTCTTCCTTCTACACATTGTGCACTAGTCTGTAATGAGGGGACGGAATTGACCAGCGCCGTGGTTACCGTACTAAAAGAGAAAGGAAACCAAGTTGTCGTATTAAATCTCCCCTCGATCAAGCAGACGATCACAGAAAACGCCATTACTCTTTCCGCTGCTACCGATGAAGCCATCCAAACAGCAGTGCAATCTATTCACACCCAATACGGGAAAATTGGCACTTTCATCCACCTACATCCTCATTTTGAATTCCAGGGCAGTCATTTTACCCAGCACTTTGCTGCCGAAAAAGAGATCGTAAAGATTGTCTTCTTCCTCGCCAAGCATATTCAGCAAGATCTTAATGAATTAGGACAACGCCAACGAGCCAACTTCCTTTCCGTCACGCGAATGGATGGGATGCTAGGCCAGGGCAAACGAAATAACACCTCTATTATCGGAGGCGGACTGACGGGCTTAGTGAAATGTCTGAATCTAGAATGGTCATCCGTCTTCTGTAGAGCGCTGGATATCCAAGCCGAACTACCAACCACACAAATCAGTCAGCAATTGATAGCAGAATTACATGATCCGAATGTAGCTCTCATAGAGGTGGGTGTTTCGGAAGCAGGGAGAAAAACATCGGTGGCAATGCCTACACCAGTTAAGGAAAATCAAATGATCGAAACGACGGTAAGTCGAGATTCGGTCTTTTTGGTGAGTGGTGGAGCGAAAGGAATCACCGCTACTTGTGTAATAGATATGGCTAAGGCCTTTCAATGCAAATTCATCCTGCTAGGTCGATCTTCTATTGAAGAAGAAGTACCTGCGTTTGCTAAAGGGGAAAGCGATGAAGGAGCCTTGAAACGTTTGATCATGAATGACCTAAAGGAAAAGGGAGAAGCGCCCAGCCTCTCTAAGGTCAAAAGCATCTACAGTTATATCGTAGCCAAGAAGGAAATTGATCAAACCTTAGCGGAAATCAAAGCACTAGGCGGCGAGGCCATCTATATAAAAGGAGATGTTACTACACTAAGTACGTTTAGGACAGCCCTTGACCAAGCCGTCAGCCAATTGGGGGAAATCACAGGAATCATTCACGGAGCAGGGCGTTTGGCAGATAAATATATTCAAGATAAAACAGAGAATGATTTCGAAAATGTGTTGTCAGTCAAACTAGATGGGCTCTTAAGCCTTCTTGCCGCTGTCAACCTAAATCAACTCGATCATCTCGTCCTCTTCTCCTCTGTAGCCGGTTTTTATGGCAATGTTGGCCAAACCGATTATGCCATTGCGAATGAGATACTAAGTAAGGCTGCCCATCTTTTCCGAACTAATCACCCTGAAGTGCAGGTTTCTGCGATCAATTGGGGCGCATGGGATAGCGGGATGGTTAGCGGCGAGTTGAAGAAACAGTTTGAAGCGATCGGCGTTACTTTGGTCAATAGTGAAGGCGGGGCAGCGATGCTAGTGAATGAATTGAACAAGGCTTATGCCGACCAACCACAGGTAGTGATTGGCGGAACCTTGCCAGCCGCGGTTAGCCATATCGGTCCATTGTATAATCACCGTATCGAGCGAAAAATAAGATTAGCAGATAATCCTTTTTTAAACCATCACATGATTCAAGGTCAGCCTGTTCTACCCTCGATCAACGCCATCGGATGGATGGCCGAAAGTGGAGAGAACCTGTACCCTGACTTCAAAACCACATCCGTTGAAGGCTTTAAATTATTTAAAGGCATCCTGTTTGACGGATCTGAAAAAGATAGTTATCTACTAGAATTAAAGGAGTTAGAAAAGACAGCAGAAAAAATCGTTTTTGAAAGTACGATTTCTAGCGAGGGAGACCGTTTACCGACTTATCACTACCGAGTAAAAATCACACTGACCCATAAGCGATCACTACCGCAAGCACCGAGTTTTACTCAGCAACTCAGTGGCAGTTATGCCCCCACAGATGGCGCTATTCTCTACAAAGACGGTTCACTGTTTCACGGAGAATATTTCCAGGGCATCCAGCAAGTATTAGACTACACCAATGAACAACTCGTGTTGTCCTGTAAGCTGCCGGCTATTCCCCTGGACGTGCAAGGGCAGTTTCCCGCACCTTCTTTCAACACCTATTTTGCCGACTTACTCTACCAAGGAATGTTGGTTTGGGTGCAAAAGAATAAAAACGGGGCTAAAAGTCTTCCTTTATCAACCGATCATATAGAAGTCTATCAAGCTATTCCTTTTGACCAAGATTTGGGTGTGACGATTACCGTGCAGGAGACAAGTGAGGAGAAATTGGTAGCCAAATGTACTGTTTACGATGAGCAAGGAAGTGTATACCTGCAAATGAGTGGAGCAGCGGTCACCATTTCGAAGCAATTGGTTTGGTAATTTAGACTTATGACTGGACAAAGGGAGAAGAGAGAAGAGAGAAGAGAGAAGAGAGATCTGTCTCTTATACACATCTCCGAGCCCACGAGACCGAGGCTGATCTCGT
>CAJXUM010000447.1 GCA_913060855.1 uncultured Lewinella sp.
ATTGGAAAAGTGTGGTGAAAAACAAAAAATCCTTCTTTGACAAGTTTGTGGTCAGGCTAAAATGAGAGACTAAAGCGACCACAGGAAGCTATGCCTTCTGCTTTCACCTGACGCTCAAGCACAAAATTGTCAGAGAACCAAAAAATAGTACGTCTTCGATAAGGTGCTGTCTTGGCTTGACTAAGCAGCCGCGAAATTGACGCTTTTTATTTTTTTTACAAAATTTTTACGGCTCACACCGAAAAAAATTTGATTTTTCGTGGAATTGCTAATACATTTGTTGCCACAAATCACTTCTTTGACGAGAATGGTTTTATAAAGAATGGGTGGAGAGATCGGGCTCTTAGAAACCCTAGCAACCTACCGCATTGGTAAAAGGTGCTAAATCCCGCCAACAATTGCTCTGTATTGGAGTACATGTTGGAGCTATAAAATCGATAATATGAATTTGCTACCTTTTCTTTCGACTTTTCCTAACCACTACCATCAATCGCAGTTGGCATTTGTATGCCCTGTGCTATCGCAAAACTTCTATTGTTGTTGTAGTTAACAACTGGCCAAGGCATTATATCTGCTCTAGTCTCGTTATTATCGTGACTTCTAGACGTGTATATCGCCGAGCTTTGTCTGCTATCTACTCGCAATTTTTCGCATATCATTAAATGACTTAATAAAACTTAAAACCATGTCTAATTTAAAATTTGAAACCCTTCAATTACACGCGGGCCAGGAAGAAGTGGAAGGAACCACACGCTCCAGAGCAGTGCCCATTTACCAAACGACGTCCTATACTTTTAAAGATTCAGAACATGGTGCCAACCTTTTCGCGCTAAAAGAATTTGGTAATATCTATACTCGGATCATGAATCCGACTACTGATGTTTTTGAAAAAAGAATGGCTGCTTTGGAAGGCGGTGTGATGGCAGTCGCCACCTCATCTGGTCAGGCGGCGCAGTTCTTGGCTTTGAATAATATCTTACAAGCAGGAGATAACTTTGTGTCTTCCACTAACTTATACGGTGGTACTTACAACCAATTCAAGGTGGCCTTTAAGCGCTTAGGTATAGAGGTACGCTTTGCTGCCGGGGATTCTCCTGACGAATATGAAAAACTGATTGACGAAAATACCAAGGCGGTTTATTTTGAGACTATTGGTAATCCAAGCTTTGCTGTTCCTGACATTGAGGGAATCGTTGGTGTAGCCAACAAGCATGATATTCCTGTCATTGTAGACAATACCTTTGGTGCAGGTGGTTATCTATGTCGGCCATTGGAATGGGGTGCTAGTGTAGTCGTACAATCTGCAACAAAGTGGGTTGGCGGTCATGGTACTTCTATCGGAGGTGTGATTATCGACGGTGGAAAATACAACTGGGGAAATGGAAAATACCCACAATTCACTGAGCCTTCAGAGGGCTACCATGGTTTAGTTTTCTGGGATGTATTTGGTTCTGAAGGACCATTCGGTAACGTCGCTTTTGCAATCCGAGCTAGAGTAGAAGGTTTACGTGATTTTGGCCCGGCTATTTCGCCTTTCAATGCCTTTTTGTTGTTGCAGGGCTTAGAGACATTGTCTTTGCGCGTACAGCGTACCGTGGATAATGCTTTAGAACTAGCCACATGGCTGGAAGCACATCCGAAAGTAGATAGCGTTACTTATGCAGGTTTGGCATCTCATCCACAGCATGGCAATGCTAAGAAGTATTTGCGCAATGGCTTTGGAGGAGTACTTTCTTTCACCGTTCGCGGGCCTAAAGAAAATGCTACTAAGTTGGTAGATAGTGTAAAGTTGATCAGTCACTTGGCCAATGTAGGAGATGCCAAAACATTGATTATCCAACCGGCAGCTACGACCCACCAGCAATTGAGCGATCAAGAACAACTCGCTGCAGGTGTTTTACCTTCACAATTACGTGTATCCGTAGGAATAGAACACATCGATGATATTAAAGCTGATTTGGAGCAGGCCTTTGCCCAGATATAGGCAAGGTGTTTTGAATTAGCACCCATCTCGCATGGGGAGTGTGAAAAGCAGTCGCTAATAAACGGCCTGCTCTTCACGCTCCTTTTTTCTTTTCTTAGCAGACCACTTTATGGAACCGCAATTACTCAAACACAATCGTCCTTTTCAATTAGAATGTGGTGAAACACTAGCTGAACTAACCATTGCCTATTATACTTACGGAAAACTCAATGCTGAGAAAAATAATGTCATCTGGATCTGCCATGCACTAACGGCTAACGCAGATGCTGCCGATTGGTGGGAAGGTTTGGTTGGCGCAGGCAAACCATTTGATCCAGATCAATATTTCATCGTATGCGCCAATATGATCGGTTCTTGCTACGGGACTACGGGACCTACTTTTACTAATTCCGATATCGGTGAAACATACGGCACAGATTTTCCCGTTATCACGATTAGGGATATGGTGAAAGCTCACCAGTTGTTACAAAAACACCTGGGCATCGAACAGATTAAACTAGTAGTAGGTGGATCAATGGGCGGCCAACAAGCGGTGGAATGGGCCATTACTGATCCTTCTTTGTTCGAAAAAATCTGCTTACTAGCTACTAACGCCAAGCATTCTCCTTGGGGCATCGCCTTCAATGAAGCCCAACGTATGGCGATCCTTTCTGATCCAACTTTAGACAAAAACGACTTAAATAGCGGGCAAAAGGGACTGGAAGCCGCTCGAGCCATTGCTATGCTTTCCTACCGGCATTACAAGACTTATTTATTGACTCAGTCAGAAGACAACGATGACAAATATCATGAGTTCAAGGCGAGTTCTTATCAGCGCTACCAAGGCTTGAAACTCTATAAACGCTTTAATACTTTCTCTTATTTAAGTCTAAGTAAGTCGATGGATTCGCACAATGTGGGCCGAGACCGAGGAGGAGTGGAAAAAGCCCTACAACAAGTGAAAGCCAAAGCACTCATCATTGGTATCACGACGGATATACTTTTCCCGATAGAAGAACAAATTCTGTTGGCCAAACACATCCCACATTCACATCTGGAGGTGATTACTAGCTCCTTTGGTCATGATGGATTTTTGGTAGAATTTGAATCTATTAGCGGTTTGGTTAAACCATTTCTCACGCAAGATGTAATTATTAATAGTAAGAACAATACAGTAAACGATAATTTAGTTACTAATCCTGTCGCTCTTCCTGGAACAGAAGAATTCTAGGTAGACTTTACCTATTCTCACTCTTTCAAAAAAAATGGGCGTTGATACGATAGCCCAAACTCGGTAGTTGCGCTGCAGTCGCAATTAACCCATAATTTTTTTTCTAAAACCACAAATACAACATCATGGCCATTAGATTAGGGGACACCGCACCCAATTTCAAAGCACAAACCACCCAAGGAGACATTGATTTTCATGAGTACCTAGGCGATGGCTGGGGACTCTTTTTTTCACACCCTGCTGATTTTACACCTGTTTGCACCACTGAGTTGGGCCGAACAGCTGCCTTACACGAAGAATTTGCCCAAAGAAATGTAAAAGTGATTGCGATCAGTGTTGATCCATTGGATTCACACCAAGAATGGATCAAAGATATCGAAGACACCCAGAATGTAAGCATGAATTTCCCGATCGTAGCTGACGAGGACCGAAAGGTAGCTGAACTCTATGATATGATTCATCCGAACATGACAGCTAAAACAACTGTGCGTACTGTTTTCGTTATTGATCCTGATAAAAAGGTGAAATTAACCTTGACTTACCCGCCAGCAACGGGTCGTAATTTCCAAGAAATTTTGCGCGTAATTGATTCGCTACAATTGACCGCTTACCACAGTGTTGCCACACCTGCGGATTGGGCGCATGGAGAGGAGGTAGTTATTTTACCTTCTGTCGCTAATGAAGATATTCCAGCGAAATTTCCTAAGGGTCATACGGAGGTTCGTCCGTATTTGAGATTGACCCCACAGCCTAATGTTGACTAATTAGGAGTTGAGGAATTAGAAGAGGGAAGTGCATACGAGATGTACTTCCCTCTTTCAATTTTTGGACTCCGCAATTGTTTCCGCAATTTGGAATAATAGCTACGGTGCTTTTTGGAACTGGCCCAATAAATTTGACCGTTACATACGGCGTTATCGCATTATCGCCACCGTCCACGTTGCTAACTGGCCAAATAAATTTGACCGTTACATATGGGCGTTACCGCATTATCGCCACCGTCCCCGTTGCGATTTCCTCCCGCAAGAATCCGGGATATATTTCCCAGGAATAATCAATTGCATATACATAAACGCCATTCGGCAAACGCTGTCCATTGATGGTTCCATCCCAATTGACCGTCGGCCCACTTACCTGGTAAAGCATTTCTCCCCATCTATTAAAAATTTTCAAATCGAAGTCCTGGAAGAGGCAATCAGCAAATAATTCTAGCACATCATTGACGCCATCTCCATTCGGGGAGAAAGCATTAGGCACAAAAAGCGGACAAGGGCATTTCCCTAAGTCCAAATTGATATCGTAGTGATAAGTCTTATTGCAGGTGATAACATCCACTTCATATTTTCCTGGTGCTTTTAAGACACGGCCTGCCTCCATTGATCCGTCACTCCATTCATAAGTGGCCTCTTCATAGGGTGAAGTAAATAAAAAGGTATCCGCACAAGCGACCAAGCTATCTATCGTTAAGAACTCCTCCCCTCTTGTATTTCCACAAAATGCCCAAGCATTAAGATCGATATCCTGATACGCAATATGAAAGGTATCGGTTCGCTCAAAATCAAGAGGCCCCACCGCAATATTCAATGGCGCCTGTTTCAAGGCTGGCGGCGCATCGAAACTTACCGCTAAAGGCACCCCGACACATCCTAGGGCTGTATCTGGAGTGATTCGCAGCACATAATCGTAAGAGAATTCATTTTCATACTTGCCCTTTAGCGTAATCCCATTTTCAGGGTTGACGGTGCAAGCGGGATCAGTAAATCGGCCAAATTCACTCAATTCAAACTGGTATTGAGCCCTTATCTGTCCTTTATCCGATAGTAAGGTGAGCATAGGCATGGCACTAGACACTTCGCCCTCCGTCGCTGTATAAGTATTGGCAAAAACGATATCTCCATCCATTGTAATGGCCAAATCAGATTGAACGTAAGAAGCGGGCAAAGCCTCCGACTGCCATTCTATCGCCCCATTCGGGCCTAGTTTGGTGACAAATTGTTGATTACTTTCTCCTCCATTGAAACTTGCCACATATCCATTTTCCATAGCCACCGGTAGTGAAGTAAGTGCGGCATCCGAATATTGATTACCCCAGCGGGGGTTCCCCATTGGGTCGAGTTGATAGATCATATTGCCATTTCGCGCAATAATGGAACCATCCGAAGCGTAAGCAGCTCCTCCATCACCATCTTGTACGGCATAGCTTCTAGACCAACGTACGCCCCCATCCATGTCTGTTACCAAGACATAATTCCGACTTTCAGCCTGTGCCAGGTAGTTACCAAAGAGCATGAGCTTATCGTCTAGAATATCGATGGTATAGGAACGATCATAATCGGAGGTGTGATAAGCATAGAGCCAATCAATTTCTCCACTTACATCCACCTTGAGCACAAACACATCTTGCAGCCCCGTCGCACCCGTCGCAAAAATCTCTCCGGCAGGGCTCACCGCTATATCTTGGATAAAAAGGCCAAAATTATCACTCTCAAATAATCGGGACCACTCCACTTGCGCACAGGAATCATACTTCACCAGGAAAAAACTATGTTTCGCCCCATCAGTAAAAGGTCTATCCAAGTCATTGGCAATTACAAAACCCTGATCGGGGCAATCTGCGATACTACTATTGTTCCAGGTTTCCACCTGATCCATCATCTGAACAAAGCTGTTTTGGGAAAAGGAAGTAATACCTGTCTCTTATACACATCTGACGCTGCCGACGAAGAGGATAGTGTAG
>CAJXUM010000448.1 GCA_913060855.1 uncultured Lewinella sp.
TCCTCTTCGTCGGCAGCGTCAGATGTGTATAAGAGACAGTTCTACTACAAGGCATAGCTGTAGTCTGGCGTGAAATCTTGCGTTACTGCTGTTCCCCACCACTGTTATTTCAAATTTCATTCTTCTAATTCTTCTTCCAAGGTTTCCCCCTTTTTAGCATTAGTAATTAATTTGTATACAATAAACAAAGGGATTAATGTGAAAAGTCCAAGCGTGTTTTTTGCAACACTCCAAACTATAATTCCAATCATAAATCCAATTAATGTAGCATTGATTATGGCAGTTGATTTCATTTTCTTTTGCTTTGTTTAACAACCGTTGAGCTGGTAATACGGGGTTGAAAAAAATCCTTACTTTGACCATTTTATTTATCGATAGGGTTTATCCTTTTCTTATCCAGGTGCCTCACGCCTTCTTTTATCCATAGCGGAGGAGTAACATCTTTAAGGTAATAATCGAAGTATTGTTTCATCCGAATCTGGAAGTCCTTTTGGTTAGCTTCCTTTTTAAGATGATGCGGTTCACCAGGGTAAGATAGTAAAATCACCTCTTTTCCTAATCTACGAGCGGTAGCATAATACTCAAGTCCCTGCAACCAATCTACTGCCCCATCGGCAGTTCCATGCAAGATCAAAAACGGCGTATTGATATTTTCCGCATGGTGAATTGGAGACTGGCTTCTATAAAGTTCCATATTCTCCCATGGACTGGTACCCATTCGGCCTTGAGACCATTCCAGGATTGGGCCATTCAGATTACCGGTACGTTTATAGGCCACATTGTACATGCTGATCAGGTTGGTCAGGGGTGCTCCGGTCACTACACAGGCAAACATATCGGTTTGTGTCAGGATAAAAGAAGACTGATAACCACCCCAGCTATGCCCTTGCAAGCCGATACGTTCAGGATCCGCATAGCCTAGGTCAATCACCGCTTGAGCAGCTGAAGTAATGTCATCCAAAGCAGAGCTTCCCGGCTTCCCTTCATCGTAGATGATATCCGGCATCAGCACCAGGTAACCGTTGCTGGCATAGGTGGACATATGGGGCCGATCATCATAGGTTGGCATTGAGAATTGGTGGTGTCGTTGTGACATCTTTTCATAGAAATAGATGATCATAGGGTATTTTTCCCCCTTTTGATAGCCCGATGGCAAGGCCAGTGTAGCCTGTAGTTTGTTTCCTCGTTCATCTGTATAATCGACCAGTACGCTGCGCCCCCATTTAAATTCGGATCGCTGGGGATTAGCATTGGTTATTTTTTTTGTTTTTTTGAAAGATAGATTGGTCACCGCATAATCCGGAAACTCTTCAAAAGTTTGTTCGGTAAAGATAACTTGGTCAGCATCCTTGGCTTTGACAGGCCTGCCGAGCATTTTATCGACATATCGCAGGACTTTTGGCTTCTCACCTAATGTCACTTCATAGAATCCGGATTTCTTGGTCCATTCCCCGTAGGCGCGGAGCAATAATGGCGCTTTGACATTAAAGGTATCGGCTTCCGGATCAAGTTGCACGAGCCGGAAACGAATTTCTTCGTCATTGCCCAGGCCCTGTGTTAGATTTATTACCTCTTCAGACTTCAGAGAGAAAGCATAAATGTCATATTTGTTGTTGAGCATAAGCCAGTTACCCTCGGAGGACCAACCCGCAATACCATAAGTAGGCTTTTCTACTGGACGATCAAAGTCTTTGTTCTGGAAGCTTACATCCGTTCTTTTAGTAATATTGGTGGTTTCATTTTTTTCAAGATGGTGAAGCATCACCGCTCCTTCCTGCGAATAAAGCGCATAATCCCCCATAGGAGAAATGCCCAGGTCATGATATACCTTCTTGGCAATAAGGGAAGATGTTCCATTTCGGGTATCGATACGATATAGGTCGGCATAGCCTCCCGGCATATTTCGTTGGGCTCGATAAGCGGTATCCACTGAGGCAACTGCCCATGCGTTCTTTTCATTCGTTGCGATTGACGACATGTCTTCCGTCTCCAATTGTACAAACCGCTTATTGGCAAGGTTGAGCACCGATAAATACGTTGCCTTTCGATCTCGATTAGCTGTACTTATCTGCCGGGACTGCACCACTTCATCCTTCCAATGCCAAACATCAACGTTTGCTTCTAGCTCATCCTCTTTTTTCAACTCCGCCTGTTGCGCTTTAATGCCCAAAAAAAGCTGTGTGCTGGCTTCATTCCACTTTGGCGTATAATATTCACTGATGACATGGTGTTTTGGGAAACCATTGGTTTCTCCAGGGATAAATGTTTGAGGTTCCCCTACAGCATTCATCCCTGCTGCAAGCTCGGATATCCAAAGCAGCTTGTTTTCATGCTCCATTTTTCCCGCTGGAATATCGCCAAATAGTGCTGCTAGTTGATCCCCCTTTTTATTCCATGAAAGTTGACTGTAAGTATCCATTCCAGTATGTAAGGGCCAGGTTCGATGGTTGTTCAGGTCTTTCAAATAAATACCATTCCCACCATTATTATCAGCATCGATGAGATAAGCAAGGAGTAAGCCCTTCTCATTGAAGCCATAAGCTGATACATTGCCAATATTCAAGCTTGCTCCACCCTTCAGGTCTTTGATAATCAGATCGCTGCCTGCATGTTTTGCATCAGGGTTGGATTTAGTTTTCTTAATCGCAAGGTAATTGGAAGCTTCTGAAAAAACATAGCCCTGTACATCCTTAATGGTATCTACTGTCTGATTTATGAGGCTGTAGAGATGTAGTGAACTGGTCACGGGCTTTTTCTTCTTTTTCAAAGCCTTTGCTTCTGTTTCCGTAGGCTCAACCAAAAAAGCGAGCCATTCACTGTCGTTAGAAAAGTTGACCGTTTTTGCATTCCAGGCGCTATAGATTGTATCCCCTTCAATCTCATGAATAAAGAAGGTGGCTGTATCCCCTTCGTTAGGCAAGTAGGTATAGGTCATCCACTGGCCATTTGGTGAAATAGCTGTGTTTGTGATCCGGTTCCATTGCTTATAATCTTCCAGCGTGAGCGCTTTCTGTTCTTGTGCAGACAGCGAGAAAACGCATAGGGTAAACAGCAAACTAAATGACAGTATTCGCATGAGATAAAGATTTTTTTTCATTTTTTAATCCTTGCACCGCTTAGGCTAAACGAGGGTGGCACGTTTGCGACACTTGACGTTTTAGCCTTTGTGTGTGCCTCGAATGGGCATCACTACTGCCAAAGATAAATAATCAGAGACAGTATCATCTCCGAGGAATGCATAAATGAGAGTTTAAATATTCATACCAAGTATCTGCATAGGCAAGCAAACGAGATTACACATCAATTTTTGCTACCAATATTATTGAAGGGAGGATGAACTGAATCATTCGGTGCTAAAAAAACCCAATGCCTTTGGTGTCTATTTTGTAGCTAATTCTATAATACTTTGAGGCGTTTCAATATCATGATTCATGATAGACTTCCCTTTTCCAATGCTTAATCCCCAACGAAATATCCATGATAAACCACGTTTACTATAAGTATTTATGGGTGTTTTGTATGCAGAATCATTAACAGTTTCTGCTTGAGAAATAAAGGTATAGCCATTTTTCTCGTACATTTTGGCTAACTCATCTAAATAATCCGCATTCAATTGGTTAGAATGAATCAATAAGGTCTGCGTAATTTTTCTATTAAATACTTCCTCTGATTTTTGCTCAAAATATAGCAGTTTCAATTCCATATACTTGACATATTCTTCACCTATTTCTTTCATCAATAAGTTGTTGTTCTTTTTGAATGCGTTATAATAGGCTTTGGCAAATAGATAGTCATCATTGTCAATTGTTACTGGAGCTTGAATATAATTATTCTGGGACAGAAAATCTTGAAGAGATTTGCTCTTGACAGCATCCATCCCGGTATGCAGGTAAGGATGTCTAAAGAATTTTAATACTTTACCGTATTTTTGCATTAACGGTTTTGTGATGCTTTGTCCTTTCAAAATATCTTTAAAAAACAGGCTATCATCTACCTTGTTATAATCGAAATGTGAAAAGGTATGGTTGCCTAAGTCATACCCATTTTCTAACCACATCTCTAAAACGCCAACTTTAGCAGCATCTAGTTGTCCATTATGATAAAGCTTCCCTTCCACAACATAACCACAAGCGGGAATTTTAAATTCCTTAAATGTTTGTATCAATTTGCTGGCAATTTCATTCTCTACCCCAGGTATCTTTGAGCCATAGGTTACAGCAGGAAGATCATCTATAGTGATGCATATCTTTTTTTCTTGGCTAAAAGTTATCAAACAGGGAAAACTAAACAGTAGTAAAAGAAGACCTCTCATAATTAAATTTTATCCTGACTAAGGTTAATTTACTCATGGATTATCAGATATATTCTTTTTCATAGGTGAGTTTATAAGGTGGTCTACTAAATATCCCCAACTGATCAGCTGCGATACCGAATTTACTGATTTTAACGGGAAATAGATGCAGCGCCCTGACCCAAGGGAGAGATGAGCGTCAGCTATAATGTTATACATCTTTTAAAATGCATTGAATAGTCTTCCATTTTTTATTACTGCAATCCCGCTTTTGATGTTCTTGATATCTATTATTGGGTTTTCACTGAGTATTAGCAGATTAGCTTTCTTTCCAATCTCAATAGAGCCAATTTCGCCCTCCTTTCCAATCATCTCAGCATTTATGATTGTAGCTGCCTGAATAATATCAATGGGGTCCATTCTTACATCTTTTTGAAGTGCAGCCATTTCCTGAAAAATGGGAGCAATAGCTGTAAAATCTGTTAAAGGCAAATCTGTCCCAACTCCAATTTTGACCTTATTTTTATAAGCAAGCTTTGTTAAAGCAACACCATACTGGTATAAGGTAGAATCTGGCAAATATTTCTGATAAACAGAAATCGTAGCATCCAAAATAGTTTGATTGCTTTTCATCATTTTCACCATGTCTAAAAACACAGGATTTTCGATATTAAACTGTTCATGCTTTCTATGTCGATAAGAAGCATCAGCGGGTATTTCTTTTTCTGCCTCCCAAGCCAGGTAGGTAGCGTGTGACATGACATCTACACCTGCTTGACAAACTTCAGAAGGTCTTGCTGGGAAAACAGTGGAATGCGCCCATACTTTCAAATCTTGCGAGTGAGCGGCTTGGACAATCCTTTGCACATGAGTCTGATCCAAATCAGCATAAATCTTGACACCTGTGGCACCTGTTCCTCTCGCTTCTGCCATGATTTGATTCAGATCAGAGTCTGTATTTATGCCATGCATCCAAGGTGCTTTACCAGATTCCATTCCCTGTGCAGCAGCCTTTGTTCTTGGATCTTTGAAGAATGACTCGCCAGCAATTAGGGCAGAAAAATAAATATCGGGGGACGGAATCTCATCCAAGGAGGCTTGCCTGGATAAATAGCTTAGATAACGAGCGTCACCGGCCATATCCCTAACAGTTGTTACACCATTTTTTAATAGATAATCGAGTCGCACTTTCGTTACTTCAAAGTTGTCCCCTTTTGAAGGATCAGTACCCAGATGTACATGAGCATCAATGAGCCCTGGGGTAACAAAATATCCGTTAAAATCTAGCAACTGGATGGAATTAGGGTTACTATAATTATTGGAATCAAAAATCCCAGTTATCATATCGTTTTCAATAACTATCGTTTGATTTTCAATTATCTGCCGATTCTTAACGTCAATTACATTGACCCGATGAATAGCATAGGTGTCAAATTGGAATTGACAGTTTGCTTGCTGGATAAAAGCTAGGAAAGTCAGAACTAGAAGTATTTGGATCTTATTGATCATGTTTATCATTGTAAGGGTGTAGAAAGGTTTTGTGTATGACTTGCTACGGAAAATCAGTTTGATTTTCCAATTAGGAATTCAGCCGCAATGAGCTATAACTGTCTCTTATACACATCTCCGAGCCCACGAGA
>CAJXUM010000449.1 GCA_913060855.1 uncultured Lewinella sp.
GAGATCAGCCTCGGTCTCGTGGGCTCGGAGATGTGTATAAGAGACAGGTGGTATGCTGCTGCCGCAGTGATTGGTCTATTGGGGGTCGGGTATTGGTATTGGATGGATATACCTACTCCTGCACTCATTGTAACAGCGATTGGTGAACAATATGAGGGAGAGCTGCCGGATGGATCAAAAGTCAGGTTAAATGCGGTGGGGGAACTAGATTATGACGCTGAAGTATGGTCGGAGCAACGCAAGTTGAGTTTGTCTGGTGAGGCCTTTTTTGAAGTAAAAAAGGGAGAAACATTTACAGTAGAGACCCCTTCTGGTCAGATAGAGGTACTAGGTACCAGTTTTAACGTATGGGCGCGAGACAGTCAACTGGAAGTAGTTTGTCACTCGGGTAAAGTAAAGGTGATGAATGGGGCCAACGAATCAGAGATTGTCGTCGATCAAAAAGCTGTTTTGAATGCAGCGGGCGGATTTGACATAACGAATTTGCAGCTAACACCTACCCCTAGTTGGTTCCGAGGTTGGACGGCTTGTGAGGGCTGGGCACTCACCCGGGTATTTGAGGAATTGAGCCGTCGCTATGGGATAACTGTAGACTGGGAAGATGAATCGTACCGGGTCTATGATGGAGGATTCCCAAATGATGATCTCGAAAAAGCGATCTACTTTATTTGTGATCCGATGGGGTTGGACTATACCTTGAGTGAAGATAACACACGAGTAAGCATACGGGCAAAATGATGAAAAAGGTAGGCGTTGTGGTATGGATGCTGTTCGGACTTTGGGCGACGGATATGTATGCCCAAGAATCCCCAAAGATTGCCTACCAATTTGAGGATATTCCCCTTATGCAAGCCCTCGATTTTTTAGAAGAGCAATATGATCTCACCTTTGCGTTTGATCGCTTACTCTTGGAAAATCGAATGATTAAACGCTCGAAAATCGGAAAAACCGATTTGCATGATGCGCTCGCTCACCTATTACAACCCGAAAAACTATCCTTCAATATTGTGGGTGGTAAGCATGTATTGATCCGAAAGGCTCGACCAGAAGAAATCGTAGTGATTCCGCCACCACCGCTACCAACCATCTGCGGCCAAGTCAAAGATAGCTTGACTGGAATCCCTTTATCTGCTGCCAATGTATGGCTGAAAGGCACGACCAAAGGTGAATATACCGACAATCTAGGCGCATTTAGATTGCAAGGTCCTTTTCGACAAACAGATACATTGGTACTAAGTTACGTCGGTTACCAAGAGGTAGCTTTCCCTCTCCCGCAGCTACTCAACCAACCTTGTAAAACCATTGAGCTGGCACCGATCGAATTCGCCTTCCAACAAATCTTGATAAAAGATAAAGCGATTACTTTTTTAGCGACTGGTGAACGCGGGGATGGACTCTACTTGGATGTGGATCAATTGGGCGTGATTCCGGGCTGGGGAGAACAAGATGTGTTACGCATGGCGCAATTGTTACCCGGTATAAATACGACCGATGAATCGGCTAGTAACCTACATATCCGTGGAGGTACGCCTGATCAAAACCTCATCCTTTGGGACGGTATACCGGTGTATCATACCGGACATTTCTTTGGCATGTTCTCCGCTTTTAATTCTGCTATAGTGGAAGGAATAGACATATATAGAGGGGATTTCAGTGCTAGGTATGGCGGACGTGTATCCGGTGTGTTGGATATTAAAACCAAGCCGATGCAGTTGGATTCAGTAGAAGTCGGCATTGGTCTAAATCTTATCAACGCTAATGCCTATGCGAAGGTGCCGCTTTTGGGTGGTCGATCTGCCTTGCTGATCGCTGGGCGACGGTCTTTATCTGATTTATTTGAAAGTCAAATCTACCAAAACATATTTAATCAAGTAGCCGGTCGAGGCCGGATAAAGGAAGAGTTTGAACCTAGTCAGAAAGAGCATACCGATCTTGAATTATCTCCCAGTTTCTATTTTTCGGACTTCAACCTTAAATGGACGATTCAAAATGATCAGGGAGGGGAAGGATCCCTGAGTTTTTATCAGGGAGAAGACGCCTTGGATTACGGTTTGTTATTTGATCGAGAGAATTTCTATTTGAATGCACTATATGAAATTGATTTATCCAATTGGGGGCTCAGCGCACAGTGGTCGCAACAATGGAATGAAAAATGGCATTCTCAGTTACTATTTGTATTAACAAAATTCAAAACGGCTTACAATCATAGGAACGACCTCGCTCCCGGTCAAATAGCCAGCATCATCACTCAGTATAATTCTATTTCGGAGCAACGCTTGGAGTGGAATAATAGTTACAAAATCAATGCAGATCAGCATCTCAATTGGGGATATCAGGGTGTGCTGAATGAGGTAGAATTAACTTGGGCGATCGATGCCCCGATATATGATGCGTCCAATAAAGATGGACGTTTTTTTAGTGGTACGACTCACTCTTTTTATATCGATTATGACTATTCGATTCCCGATAAGCTTCATTTAGATTGGGGCTTGCGGTATAGCACTTTTGACAATGGATATACGGGGTCTTGGGAACCGCGTTTTAGCCTGGCTTATCATTTGTCGCCCAAGCTATCCACCAAGATGAGTATTGGTAGGTATACCCAGGTGGTCAATCAAATCGTGCTTGAAAATGACTTGGGGATTGGCGAACGGTTTTGGATCATGGCTGACAATCGGCAAGATATTACTGCGGTGACCTCCGCTCAATTTGCCACTGGGGCAAGATGGAAGGGAAAGGGGTGGCTCCTAGATGTGGATGTATACCGGAAATGGATAAGTGGTTTGGTATCGCTGAGCCTGGACTTTGATGGAGAATGGAATAATCCTTACTCCGGAGGAAGTGCACAAATCACAGGAATGGATTTATTCTTGAAAAAGAGCTGGCCCAATTATGACAGTTGGTTTTCTTATACACTCGGGCGTACGAGCTACACTTTTGACAAAATCAACAATAATGAGGCTTTCCCCACTTTACATGATCGATTGCATCACATTAAGTGGACGCATCAATTTCAGTTAGGCCAATGGGAGTTTACTTTGGCTTGGTTTTATGGCACAGGCTTGCCGTACACGCAAGCGACCAGAGGCCGTTTTGTTCCCAATGAAACGGAAGAGGAATATGATACACAAATAGAATATGCCGGCATCAATGCGAATCGCTTACCTACTTATCAGCGGTTGGATTGGAGCGGGGCCTATAATTTCCTACTTGGACGAGACTTGAAGGGAAAGATAGGCTGGTCGATTTTTAACCTAACTGATCGAGCGAATTTTTATAGCCGCACTTATTTTTTGCGACCGACTAATGGAGACTATACCGATCCTAAATTGATAACCTATGATCGGAGTTTACTAGGTTTTACACCCAATTTGTTTTTGAAACTGGAGTGGTAGGGATGAACGAAGAGCATGTTTGGACAGACTTCAATTGCCTCCAAGCGGTAAATTTTGTTTTATTCTTCGTTAGATTTTTCGGCGAATTGCCCGCATTCACCTACAAAATCTGCCTTGCCTAAAATAAAATCTGCTCACTTTCGGCTAATCATGCCTGCCCAAATATGCTCTAATACGATAGGGTGCTCCTATTTTATTCCTATTTGCCTTTTTCCTTTGCGTCTGTTTTATTACTTTGCACGTAGAAATCATGTAATTTTATTCACCATACTGATATTCTGAAGGATCCATGCCTTATTTTTTAAGGCTTGATCACTAAAGACAACATTTTTGTCTGGGTAAGGGAAAACAAATGTCCTTTACCCTTTTTTATTTTACGACAGGCTCGGATTGTCTAATAGCGAACACTGATATGAAAACCTTGACTTATCTCTTCGGCGGCTTATCGATTTTCTCCCTAGTGCTTTCTTGTAATATGACTCCTAACCCAACTGGCACTAGGGCGCTGGATCCGGTGATAGAAAAGCGAGTCGATTCTTTGCTTAGCTTGATGAATTTGCAGGAAAAGGTAGGGCAAATGACGCAATACAATGGAAGTTGGGATGTCACAGGCCCTATCCCGAAAGGAGGCGATAGTGGAATGAAGTATACCCATATCAAGCAAGGGATGGTAGGTTCGATGTTGAATGTCGTCGGATCAACTGCGACGCGTAAGGCCCAAGAGTTGGCGGTTAATGAAAGCCGCTTGGGTATTCCTTTGTTGTTTGGTTATGACGTTGTTCACGGCTATAAAACAATGTTTCCCCTCCCTTTGGCGGAGGCAGCGAGTTGGGATTTGGCCGCGATTGAACGATCGGCGAGAATGGCGGCTGTCGAGGCGGCCTCAGCTGGCGTTCACTGGACCTTTGCGCCTATGGTAGATATTTCGAGAGATGCGCGTTGGGGACGAGTGGTGGAAGGTGCTGGAGAGGATCCGTATCTAGGTTCCTTGATTGCAGCGGCGCGGGTGAAGGGGTTTCAAGGCGATGATCTTTCGGATAAACAAACGATAGCGGCTTGTGCAAAGCACTTTGCAGGTTATGGTTTTGCGGAAGGTGGCCGGGAGTATAATACAGTAGAAATCAATGAACATACTTTGGAAAACGTAGTGTTTCCTCCTTTTAAAGCGGCCTTAGATGCCGGAGTGGCTACTGTAATGAATTCCTTCAATGAAATCGGCGGCCAGCCGATCACAAGTAATACTTATTTGCAAAAAGAACTATTGAAAGAGCGATGGGGGTTCAATGGTTTTGTCGTCTCCGATTGGCAGACTATAGCGGAATTAATTAATCATGGAGTAGCCAAAGATCGGAAAGAGGCCGCCAAGATGGCGGTAAATGCAGGTTGTGATATGGATATGGAATCCTTGATTTATGTCAATGAACTGGTAGAGCTGGTGGAAGAAGGAAGCGTCCCTATGGCCAATATCGATGATGCGGTTCGTCGCATTCTACGCTTGAAGTTTCAATTGGGTTTGTTTGAAGACCCCTATCGATACAGTAATCCATCGGCAGAAAAGCAGGACTTGATGCGGGCCGAGCACTTGGAAGCCGCTCGTGATATAGGCCGAAAATCGATTGTATTGCTCAAAAATGAAGACAAAATTTTACCACTTGCAAAAGATATTCGGACGATTGCCGTCATTGGGCCCTTAGCCAACGATAGGGATTCACCCCTTGGTAGTTGGCGTGCAAGAGCGACGAAAAATTCTGCAGTCTCTCTCTTGGAAGGACTAAAGGAAACGGCGGGTGCCAATACTGAAATTTTGTACGAAGTAGGTTGTAAGTTAGCCATTGGTAAACGTAATTCAGCTAATCCATTGACGATCAATCAATCCGATAAATCTGGTTTTCCAGCAGCCATCGCGGCGGCGCGGCGAGCCGATGTGGTCCTTTTGGCGATAGGTGAGGATGCTTGGCAGACGGGAGAGGGGCGTAGCCAGATGGATATCGGCTTGGCGGGGCTGCAAGAGGAGTTGCTGCAAGAGATTTATAAGGTCAATCAGAAAGTCGTCGTCATCTTGATGAATGGGAGACCCTTAACCTTTAACTGGGCCGCTGATAATGTACCCGCCATCGTAGAAGCTTGGCACCTGGGGCACATGGCTGGGATGTCTATTGCTGATGTTTTATGGGGAGATTATAATCCAGCCGGTAAGTTGCCAATGTCCTTCCCCTACAATGTCGGACAGTGCCCTTTATATTACAATCATAAAAGTACAGGACGACCATCGACTGACCCTGATCTAGTCTATTATTCCCATTATACCGATGGTCCCAATGAAGCTCGTTTCCCTTTCGGATTTGGGCTGAGCTACACGAATTTTAGCTATGGAGCGCCTAGCTTGAGTACGACTCGACTAACCAAGGATAATTCAATAGAAGTTAGCGTAGCCGTCACCAATACGGGGCAACGCAAAGGAGAAGAAGTGGTGCAATTACTGTCTCTTATACACATCTCCGAGCCCACGAGACCGAGGCTGATCTCG
>CAJXUM010000450.1 GCA_913060855.1 uncultured Lewinella sp.
GAGATCAGCCTCGGTCTCGTGGGCTCGGAGATGTGTATAAGAGACAGGTTTTGAGGGTTTCGTACTGTGCGACGGCAGGAATGGGGACTAGTAAAAGGTTTTCTTTGTTGTACCCCAAGTCTTTATTGCGTAGATAATCCCATTGGCCATAAATAATGAGTGTCCCAATGATTAATACGGTAGAGATACAAAACTGAAAAACCACCAATCCCTTACGCAATTTGGCACTCAGGGTGCCCTTTTTGACCTTTTCTTGAAATACCTTTACCACATCAAAAGAAGATAAATACAAGGCCGGATAACTCCCTGCCAATAGTCCAATTCCTAGCGTGATTCCCAAAAACACCAGGTACGTCTGTGGGATTTCAAAAGGATTAATACTCAGGCTCTTTTCCACAAATGCATTGAAGCCCGGTAAGCTAAACCATACCAAACCGATAGCCAGTACAAAAGCGATGAGGGCAATGACCGTCGACTCGGATAAAAACTGATTGACCAAAGCCATACGCGGCGCGCCCAGTGTTTTTCGCACCCCTATTTCCTTGGCCCGCTTGATGGATCGAGCCGTCGATAGGTTCATGTAATTGATACACGCAATCAGGATAATAAAGAGCGCAATGGCCGAAGAGATATAGATGTATCGGATATCGCTATTCGCCTGAATCTCTCCTGCCAGATTAGAATGCAGGTGGATGTCTTTTAAAGGCTGTAGATACATAGCAATCCCTTCAGAACGCCCCTCGCCCAGGTTTTTTTCAATAAAAGCAGGGAATCGCTCGCTAATGCTTTCGGGCTTCATGCCTTCGGGAAGTAGTAGGTAGGTATATTGAGATCCTTCTCCCCAATTATTTAGTACCAATTGATTATAGACTTGCTTTCCTGTCTCCATGGATACGAACAAGTCGACTTCCATATGATTATTGGGCGCAAAGTCGGCAAAAGTACCTGTGACGCGCAATTCATGTTCGTCGTTCCATTGAATTACTTTACCTATCGGATTATCCCCATCAAAATACTTCTGAGCCGTGCTTTCGGAAATTACGACTGTAAAGGGTTCTTGTAGGGCTGTTTCTTTGTCCCCACTTTTCCAGCCAAAATCAAAAACCTCAAAAACGTTTTCATCTACCAAAAAGAGTTGATCTTCTTGGAAGTCCTGGTTATCATAAGTGATCAAACCACCATAAGGACTAAAGCGCACCAAGGCTTCCAACTCGGGGAAGTCAGTTTCCAAAGCTGGCGCCAAGCGATAAGAATTAATAGGGGTCTCGTGTACGCGATCCGTACCAAATCCCCACTGTGTAACGACGCGGTAAATTTGATCGGCTTTGGTGTGGTATTGGTCATAGCTCAATTCATCTTTCACAAAGAGTAAAATGAGTAGACATATCGCCAGTCCAATCGCTAGACCGAAGATATTAATAGCAGCATATAACTTTTGGCGGAACAGGTTGCGCAAGGCCACCTTAAGGTAGTTGTATAACATGACAGGTGATTTTAAGGCAATAGATCATATCACTGGACATTTGCTGTTGAGGAGATTAAAAGTTGAGCAGTTTAGCGCCCTATTCCAGGTTTTAACCTTTTCAACAAAATGTCCCGTAGTATGACAATAGATATAAAGGGTATGCCTGGCATACCTCTTCTCCTTTCAAAATACAATATTTCTGAGAATAGGTTGCTTATTTAAAAGACAGAAGCCAGCAAAGAGACGACTGAAATGGGAATCCGGCCTTTTACCGAGTCAAAATGAACGATTTTCCGACCTAATAAATGCTTCATTGCTGCCATCAGTTTCAACGTAATAATTACTAAGCCGTGAGTGCGACAGTAAGCGACATTTACGACATCTCTTTTTTAATTTAAATACTTTATATTTGTAGGAACCGTTTTTGTATTAGTTACACACAGCGCAGGTTCTTCATACACGGTCCTACTCAAGATCTACACGCTGTGCCTAGAGCTGAAAAGACAATACATGAGACATTACACCTCTACTATTCTGGTATGCCTTATTCTGTGCAGTTTCTTGGCCTGCGGTCCTGAGAATCGTCCTATTCCTACCGGTGGAAAAACCCTCATTCGAGAAGGAGAAGAAGCCGATAATGCTGATAAAAGGAAAGCCTGGTTGTTAAATATGCATAAGGCTGCTCCCGAAAATAGCTGGACTCAATTAGAATATCACAACCAACAAGAACGAGTAAGACAGAGGTCTTCCATTGATTTCCGGTCCAACTGTGAATCCATTAGCGTAGCAGGTGATAAGCTTAGAGGAGAATGGATGGAAAGAGGGAGCCAAAACCAGGCGGGTAGTGTGCTCGATACAGAATACGACCCAGTGCGTGATGAAGTTTGGTTGATTTCGGAAGGCGGAACCTTGTGGAAGGGACGAATAGATGGTTCTGCTTGGAGCGTGGTCAATCAAGATTATATTTTTAGTCAAGGAGCGCTGGCCTTTATTTCAAATCGCGCAGATCGCCGCTTATTTGCGCTTATCAATAAAGAACCGCATTATTCTGATGATGAAGGCCTCACATGGACAGCTGCTACCGGAACTCCCAAGAGAAATGATTACTGGGGAGGGAGCGAAAATGTCATTATTCTGAAGGGAGCGGTTTCTACGATCTTTCTTCTCGCTAAGCCAAGCTATTGGGATGAATTGGGCTTATATGTATCCACTGACCTAGGAGAAAATTTCCAGAAAATTAAGTCCTTTGACACCCACCTGTTTAATGAAATCTATTTGAGCCATCCGGGCAATAGCCAATCTATTTTCTTATTGGATAATAGTGCAGAAATAGCGATGGTGTCGGAGTATACCCCGGATACTGGCGTATTCACGGCTATTACCACGGAGGTTCCCTTATCCTTTGGCGATACTCGAATCAACCTCACGGGTTGGTCGCAGGGCGATTCCATGGTACTGTATAGCTATAGCCAGAATGAAGAAGGTGAGTTGGGCGTTTTTCAATCTACTGACAAAGCAAAGAATTGGACCTATCAAGGCAAATTACCTAAAAAACCTTGGGAGGTAGGTTTATATGTATCTCCAAGTAATCCAGCGATTTTGTTCATGGGTGAAGTGGAATGTTTCCGTAGTATGGATGCCGGGAAAAATTGGTCACGTATCAATCGTTGGGGAGATTACTATGACGATGTCGTTAATAACTTACATGCAGATATTATGCATATTAGCGAGTTTGAAACAGGGGAAGGAGAGCCATTTCTTCTCATTAGCAATCATGGTGGACTAAGTATCTCTTATGATTATTTCTCCACCCAGACTAATATCGGATTGAATGGGCTCAATGTGAGCCAATATTACAGCGTTGTCACTGATCCTATTGACCCCAGTTTCGTCTATGCGGGATCGCAAGATCAAGGTTTTCAAAGAGCGGGAGGCTTTGCAGATAATGAGATGGGGAGTGAGCATTTCGACCAAATTATTTCGGGAGATTATGGTCATTTGACTTTTAGCAAGGGCGGACAATCCCTTTGGGCTGTTTATCCCAACGGTTGGATTACCTACTATGATGACCCTCAGAATCAAGGCTACAAAACTTCTTTTCAATTAGAAGAAGACCAGCGTTCCAGCCTTTGGTTGCCGCCGCTCATGCCAAGTCCACTAGTCGAAGAAGATGCCATCTATATGGCGGGAGGAAGTTTATCTGATGATGAGGGTTCTTATCTAATAAAACTAAGCGCAGAAGGCAATAGTATTCAGTCAGAGGCGGGTAGTTTCGACTTTAAGGCGGCCTCTGTAGACGGGGAAATTTCAGCCCTCGCTTCTGCGCCTAGTAATCCGGATTATTGGTACGTTGCGACAAGTAATGGTCGGTTCTTCTACTCTAAAGATGCCGGAGAAAACTGGGAACAATCCATCAACTTCATCGTACAGGGCCAGTTTTTTTATGGGCAAGCTATTCACGTTTCTCAGATCAATGAGAACACCGTTTATCTAGCTGGTAGTGGTTATTCCAATTCAGCCGTATTTGTCTCAAAGGATGGGGGTGAAAATTTTGCCCCATTGGACCGCGGGCTCCCTCCTACCCTAGTGCTAGGACTAGCCGCTGATCCCGATGAGCAATTCCTATTTGCGGCTACCGAAACGGGGCCATATGTACATGTAAATGAAGAAAATCGATGGTATCCTTTATTGGGCGATTGCGCTCCCACGCAGACCTACTGGTCGGTCGAGTATGTTGAATCTTTACATACTGCCCGCTTTGGCACCTATGGCCGAGGCATTTGGGATTTTGTGCTCGACCCAATGGTGACTACCAGTACTGCGATACCACAGACCTTTATTGACTATCAGGTATATCCAAATCCGGCTAAAGACTGGCTACAAATCAAACTAGGAACAGCCCCTATGCAAGCCGTACCTATGCAGTTGGTGGCTGTCAATGGACAAGTCATTCGGCAAGCCTCATTGAAAGATAAGGAAACGCGTATCGATATCGCGGGTCTCCCCGCAGGTACTTATTGGGTGAAAATTCAGCAAAATGGACGGGATCAAACTCAGCCCATTGTAGTAGTGGAATAGCGGCGGTTTTTAGCTTAGCATTTCAGCAATCACTCCTTCCTTTAATGAATAGGCGGAAACAGAAAAGCGATCTATTCCAAAACGCTCCACCACAAATTGAATCAGCACGGACGCTACGACGACCATATCTACTCGATCGTAAGGAATCCAATCACTATTTTCGCGCTCTGCCAAACTTGTAGCTTGTAAGGATTGGTATAAGTGTGGGAATTTTTCGAGGTCAATCTCCCAGGTGTAGGCACTACTTTGATGGCTGGGTATTTCATTCGCTATCACATCAAAGGTACCTGCGGCACCGATCAGCCAGGTCGTAGGATGCGAGGCTAAGGCCGCATGAATGGGAGCTAATTTTTCATCTAAAAACTGATAAATGGCGGCTATCTCGTTTCGATGAATGGGATCTTGCTGGTGAAATTGGCGCAATAAAACGGCTGCTCCTACTGGAAAACTTTGGTACCAAAGCGCCTCTCCCCCTTCTCCGATGATAAATTCCACGCTTCCTCCCCCAATATCCATTACCAGATAGCGGCCCGTATGTTGGGGTAAAGACTGGTAAACACCACTGTGAATGAGTTGGGCTTCCTGTTCTCCTGCAATTACCTCGATATCAAAATCCAATTCTTTTTTCGCCCATGTCAATAGCCTATCGCCATTGCTAGCCGTACGGAGAGCGGCTGTACCGAGCACCTTGATGCGACCTACTTCGTGCTCGTCGATGAGCCCCCTGTAGCGCAAAAGCGTCTGCTTTGCCCGTTCCATAGCTGGGGCACCAATCGTCCCTATCCCACCTTCCGCCAATTTGACGAAGTATTTTTCTTTATGCAATTCTTCGAAATGCCCCTCAGCATTTACCTTCACAATCAATAGGTGAAACGTATTCGTCCCCAAATCCATCACCGCTACTTTCGGCATTGACTATTACTTTTTTTGGCCTTGAACTTGCTTGAAGATATTGTCATAAAACTTCTCCCCAGTCGGAAGCATCCGATTGGCATAAGCATATTTACCATCTTCATAGAAGATATAGTAAGCGCAACCATTACTGTAAAAGATATCGGCTTCCATGATATTGACGCCATCCGATTGGAAAAATATGCGGCCGATCGGTTGGCAATTGGGGTCAATCTCTGGCACAGTGGTGGAAATTTGAGCAATCGTAGCCCGGATACTATTCTGTACTTTCTGACTCATCGAAAAGTTGAGGTAGTAAAATACAAAATCGATATAATCGCATTTATCCCATAGCATTTTAACCGTCTCTCCTGCAATGGAGGGATAAGTGGCAGTTCCCGCTGACGCAGGAGCTGGGGTAGCTTCCGCCGGTGCGGGGCTGGCCTCCACTGCCGTATCAGGAGTTGAAGGTGCTTTTTGTTGGCC
>CAJXUM010000451.1 GCA_913060855.1 uncultured Lewinella sp.
ATACGATATCAGCCTCGGTCTCGTGGGCTCGGAGATGTGTATAAGAGACAGGTCTCCTATCAACTCGCAATGTAACAAACCGCCCCTCTCCGATAATTGCTTGGCTTTTAATACTTTTTCCCCTAGACGCTTGGTCCAATAAGGAGTAAGTGTGGTGTGAGCCGATCCGGTTACAGGGTCTTCTAAAATGCCGGCATTAGGGAAGAAACAACGAGAGACAAAATCAACGGTATCTCCTTTGGCACTTACCAATACGCCTCTGCTATCTAGTTGTTTTATCGCTTCAAAATCTGGTGAAAGCTCTTGGACTTCGGCTTCAGTACCTACAATAGCCAAAATATCATCTTTACCCTGCCATACCTCCTTCACCGAAACACCAAGCGCCTTTTCAAGACTCGGAATGGCATCTATGGACTGGATCGAATCTGCAGGGAAATCAAGGATATACTGCGTGCCAGATCGCCTAACGCTCAAAGGCCCGCTACGAGAATTCAAATGAATAACGTCCGATGCATAGTTTAGGTGTTTAAACAAGACATGAGCAGTCGCTAAGGTAGCATGGCCACAAAGGTCTACTTCAATAGCTGGGGTAAACCATCTAATCTCGAAATCGGAACCATTAGGAATAAAAAATGCGGTTTCAGATAAGTTGTTTTCGAGCGCGATAGTTTGCATTACTTCGGTAGGCAGCCATTTTTCTAGCGGGCAAACAGCAGCAGGATTTCCACTAAAGATTTGATCGGTAAAGGCATCTACTTGGTATACTTTCAATGGCATGAGTAGGTGTTTTTTAATTGGACAAAGGTGTGAAAGAATGGAGGCCGTGAACTTTGCTGTTTTTCAGCTGGGACTAGCTCAATTGGCAACATAGCGCTTCTCCAGGATATAAAGGTGGCAGTGTCAGCCAATGCTGAGAACGGGCCAAATCTTGAAAAAGATGGGTATTGTCTTCCCTGGTAGAGAATACCAGTTTTGCACTTCTGATCTTTCCATTGAGTAGTTTCAATGGCACCTTTGCATTTGTAAGAATAGGCTCGGTGCCTAGATGAGCAATAAACAACCATTTAGGAGTAGCAGCTTGTGTCCAGGCAATCACAGGCGAACCCGCCGTGGGATCGGGCCTTAGCAACCATAAGGAAGTAAGGTCCTGGAAATCACCTGCTATCTCTTCGGCAAAATGTTTGATTCGATTGAGCTGTTGATATAAAGCCGAATTCTTACCCCAAATGTAAGGTCCCTGGGTGGCTTTTGGGCCTTCTTCTATTTGAAATACATACAATTTTGTATAGTGTTCATTAGGAGCAGGAATAAGGTGTCGATCTCGACATTCGAACCCCAATCCCATATAACTAGGCATATCGCCTAAAAAGGTCCCCACAAAAAAACGCGTGCTATTTCCGTGTAGATAGAATTTATCGAATCGAGGATCGTCCTTATCTGCGGTCATCATCGTAAAACAAGGGCTAAACTGACGAGTTTGATGTATGCCCACATAGCGACTGAAGTTTTGCATAAAAGCGTCAGAACCGACTACCATCGATTGCAAATCGCCCAAAGTGACATCTGCTGCTGATAATTCGAGGTGTTCAATTTCATCTCCATATCCCATATAATTGGGAGCAGTAAGAAAGGATTCTCCGAAATAAGCAAAAAACGGTCTTTCCTGTTGGATACTTAGTTTTACCGCTCGATGGATATCATAGTACAAATCAGCATGAAGCGGAACACCAGCGGGCCTCATTTGAATATGAGACATATCGCCTCGCATGAAATCTAGATTATACGCCTCGGCCATTTTACCATATTGCGTACAGATATACTCCCACACAAATGTTCTAGGCGACTCGAAATCTATTTCCCAATCCGCATTATCATTCTTACGTTCATACAGTTTGTACCGGGTCAAGGGCCCAAATACCCGCGACATAGGTTCTGGCTGGGTGATTTTGTAATCTCGCCACACTCTGCCCATGTAGTCTATCGTCTTTGCGGCAGGATCGGGATCCACAGCTAGGCCTCGGTAGGGTGGAGCCATAGTGGCCGGGACTGGTTCTAAGCCTAAGTGAAAGAGATAATCGACCAACATTTCTCGTCTATGGTTCCTACCTTCCAGATCAGCTTTGTCACCAAAAAGAGTCATCAATCGCTTGTCCTCCGTAAACTGTGGGCTATAGAAATATTGCCAATCTCCGGGTACATCTATCGCGGAACTAGCGCTTCCATTCTGCTTAACAAAGGAATGGATGGCTTGCATTACTTCAATGTGTAAATCCGCTTTGTGATCTATAATATCAAGATCTTTTCGCCTTAACCACTCAAAGAAATGTGGATTGGCCAGTACGATCTCAGCATAACGATCTGTATGTGGAATAACATCCATGCCGACGGTCTTACCCAGCGCATGAAGTAAGTTGACGACAACCTTTAGTTGTTTTTCTACGGTATCTAAATCCGGAAATAATTCGGCTAATTCCTGAGAAAAGAAAGCGGTATTGATATGCCAACTCGCCATTCCATAGAGGCTAGAAACGACGCCAGGTTCCCAAATAGGTAATAAATGAATAGCGGATTGCGCTTTGGAAAGGCTGAGTGCATACTTGACTACATTCCAAAAATGACCGATGGTGCGGACATTCACCCCCACCATATTCACCGACTTGATCCAGGAGGAATCTTTTTTATGCTCAATCGGACTAGCTACCGATGTTTGCCAATCAAAAGCTTGGTTTATAGTATCGTCCCCAAGCCTTTGCTGTAATATCTCAAAGATGCTTTTAGCGTCTAGCGCTAATATTGCCTCTGGCACTATTGCCGTTAAGAAAGAGTGCTTACCCGATACATAATCGTGAATAATACCCGATGATAAACTCGGCCATTGTTCGGTTCGATTTGCGGCGGTTACAAGGACATTCATCTATAGAAGATATTAAGAAGCAATGATCATGAATTTATTTTTCTTCCCATTTTCGATCATAATATACTCGCCATGCAGAAGAGCCTCCTGATTGACGATAGCTTCATGAGAGCTGATTTTCTCCTTATTGATACTGATGGCATTCCCTTTTATGGCCCTCCGAGCTTCGGCTTTCGAAGCCAAGATGCTGGTGTGTTCGGCTAGAAAATCTGAGATGTTAGCGCCATCTGCTAATACAGAGCGTGGTACCTCAAAGCTTGGAATCTCTTTGGAGACAGTAGCTAGTGCCGACTGGCTCAAAGAAAGCAAGGTTTCTCGGGTGGCCTTTTTATTAAATAAGAGCTCAGATACTTTTAGGACCGCTTCGAATTCTTCCTCAGAGTGGACCCGTTTGGTTAACTCTTCCGCTAGTAGTTTCTTCAGCTCTCTAGGATTATCCGCAAATTCTTGTTCCCTGGCTTCAATTTCTTCTTTAGATTTCAACGTAAAGTATCGCGTGAAAGAGGGCAAGTCTGCATCAGCTGCATTAATCCAAAATTGATAAAACTTGTAGGCTGAGGTCTGTTCTGGAGATAACCAGATATTTCCTTGTTCAGATTTCCCGAATTTTGTACCATCTGCTTTGGTCAGAAGCGGAGTCGTGATAGCAAAAGCCTTTCCGCCTACATTCCTTCTAATGAATTCAGTCCCGGCAGTGATATTACCCCATTGATCAGAGCCTCCCATCTGCAATTGGCAATTGTACTGATCGTATAGACATTGGTAGTCGTATCCTTGCAATAGTTGGTAACTAAACTCGGTGAAGGAAAGACCTGTTTCAACTCTCTTTTTTACAGATTCCTTGGACATCATATAATTAACGGTCAAGGTTTTGCCCACCTTTCTCAGAAAATCCAAGATGTTCATGTCCTTGTAAAAGTCGTAGTTATTGACCAAAATGGCTTTATTAGGGCCCTCTTCAAAATCTAAGAATTTTTTTATTTGGGCTGCCTGTCGTGCTAAATTGCCATCCAGTTCTTCATAACTCTTTAGCGTCCTCTCCTTGTCTTTTCCCGAAGGATCTCCGATTCTACCTGTCGCACCTCCCATTAATACGATCGGTTGATGACCAGACAGTTGAAGGAGTTTCAACAACATTATTTGGACATAATTTCCAATCGTAAGAGATGGGGCTGTAGGATCAAAGCCTATATAAGCCGTTACCATTTTTTCCTTTAATTTCTCATCTACTCCTGGCGTTTTATCTTGTACCATTCCTCTCCAGGACAATTCTTCCAAAAAATCCATGTTTTCAAGTTTTATATAGCTAAAGCAAATCAAAAAAGGGACTAATAGTTCCCTCGGTTACTTGTTTGGCCACAAAAATAGTTTTTTTGAGGATATTGATACCAACAAGTTAAAGTGTCATCACACAATTTTTCTTAAGCCTGGTCGCTATAAATAAGACTAGCAATTCTGTTTATTAGAAATTTAACAGACTAAGAAGTAGCTTTTATTGGTATAGAAGTATAAATTTGCGAGGCTTTTGCAACATATATGAATATTGAATACTTTATAGCTAGGAAGGTAGCCGGTGCTGGGCAGCAATCTTTTACTCGCCTAATCATTCGCATTGCGATGGTAGCCGTTGCTATTAGTCTCTCCGTTATGATCATTACCAATTCCTTGGTAACGGGCTTCAAAAAAGAAATTAGTGAGAAGATTTTTGGTTTTTGGGGACATGTACATATTACTGAGCCCACCATAAACCAAAGCCTGATGGATGCTAATCCGATCAGTGTTGATCAGGATTTTTATCCTTGGTTAGATACGATTAAACAGGTTGACTTCCTGGTCTATGACGATTGGATGGGGCAAGAAGTTGAAAGGATTGAAAAAAGTAAAGGAGGTATCCGCCATATTCAAACTTTTGCGATTATGCCTGGCATTATTACGGTCAAACGTGAAATGGAGGGGATATTTTTGAAGGGCGTAGGAAAAGACTTTGATTGGCAATTCATGGAAGGATACCTGCAAGAGGGGCGTATCCTTGACTTGCCTGATTCCATTCGCTCTAGAGAGATTATGATCTCCAAGCAAACCGCTAATCGACTTAGAGTAGGTGTGCAAGATTCTTTTATTGTCAATTTCATTGTAGAGAAAGAACCGATTAAGCTCAAATTCTATGTGGCGGGAATCTATAAAACAGGACTAGAAGAATACGATCGGCAATTTGCACTGATCGATATTCGACAAATCCAACGTTTGATGAAATGGAAAGATACAGAGGTTAGCGGATTTGAGGTCTTTCTAGATGAACTAGATGATATGGTTCCGATGGCGGAGTATATATATATGGAAGAACTTCCTCACAATTTATATGCAGAGTCTATCCGCACCAAGCGACAAGAAATTTTCAATTGGCTAGACCTTCAGGATATAAATGAATTTGTGATTTTGGGGTTAATGGTTATCGTTGCCATTATCAATATGGTCACCGCTTTGCTAATTCTGATATTGGAGCGGACCAATATGATTGGAATCTTGAAGGCTTTGGGAGCCAATAATTGGAAGATCAGACGTATTTTCTTGTACCACGCGGGACTAATAGTAGGGGTGGGACTCTTTTGGGGTAACCTAATTGGTATCGGGCTTTGTTTTTTACAAGATAAATTTGAATTTGTAAAACTATCAGAAGCGGATTACTACCTTTCAGTAGCTCCAGTGCAACTCAATTTCTGGATGATCCTCTTTTTGAACATAGGAACACTAGTGGTCACCTTACTATTTCTGATTATCCCTTCTTATCTTGTTACTAGAATTTCTCCTGTGAAGGCTATCCGATTTAAATAAGTGACGGAGAAAAAATAAACTGACTTCATCTGTTTCCGTCAAATTACTAATGGCATGTCTTGTTATCCTTGTCAATTAATCACTGATGTTTTTATTCTCTTTCCTGCACGATTAGGTCGTTTTCTAATCCACATATGGGATAGTATCTGTCTCTTATACACATCTGACGCTGCC
>CAJXUM010000452.1 GCA_913060855.1 uncultured Lewinella sp.
ACTATCCTCTTCGTCGGCAGCGTCAGATGTGTATAAGAGACAGATCGTATACTAATCGTTTAATGTCGTTTGTAATCGTTTGTAATCGACTACAAATGTCTGAAAACAATGCCCCTTCTCATCTCATCGCACGAACAACCCTCTTTTTATACTAAGGGAATTAGCCAATAGACCAGAAAGTCTATCCGAAAAACTTATATTTGCCGACTTCTGATAATTTACTTTTATGCGTATAGATAAGTCATTGATTTCGATACTTTTGGTGTTCCTAATTGTAATAGAAGGACTTTCTAACACTTTGTTTATCAACAACTTTGACAAACAAAACACCAGTATAGCTTACTTCGTTTGTGGCCTTTTGATTGCTGTCCTACCCTTGATTAAGGTTCGGCAGAGCGAAGGCATTCTTATTCCTCGCAGAAATCAACAAATCATTCTTGGCCTTGGATTATTGGGATTGACCTATCATTTATATCTCGAATCCATCCCCTTGTTCAATGAAATCCCCATAGATTATCGTCTAGCAGATATGCTGCCTATATTAAAAATCATGTGTCAGCGTTTTATGGCTGGCGAACAAGTTTATGCTATTATTCCAGAGATCTGGGGCGGGATGCAACCGATTTACCTTCCTGCACTTTGGACGCCGTTACTTCCTGCTACTTATTTTGATTGGGAATTGCGATGGACCAGTATGTTTTTATTCGTTGCTGGCTTAGGATTAATTTTAGCTACTGCTAAAGGCAGGTCTGCGGAAAAAGAAAAAACAGATGCGACTACGCTTAGTAAAGTATCGCTGAACACCCTAATTGTTTTGGTTCCGCTTTTCATTCTTGGCCATGACATGATGAAGTACGAGTCCCGTTTTTTCGCCATGACGGAGGAAAGTATTGTTGTTTTCTACTATCTGTTACTGGCTTATGCGGTAGCCAAGGAAAAAACAGTCCTGACCGCTATCGCTCTTAGTTTGTGCATGCTTAGTAGGTACTCGCTGGCCATTTGGGCGATTATGTATGTGGCCTATATTTTCTTTTACAAAGAAAGATCAAAGGCCATTACAATGGCGATAGTAGGCACGGTATTTTCGGTTACTTTCATGTTTATCTCGCAAGGTTTTAGTGGCCTACATGTATTCTTAGGATTACAGGAGAACTATATCAATGCGATCATAAATGAAAAAGATAAATTTCAGCCGATGATCAATATTAGTATGGGCCTAGCCAAATTTTATGTGTATGAAAACCTCGCCGCTTTGCACCGACTTTTTATGATCACTGCTTTCGCCATTCCCATCGGATCATTACTGTTATTCACAAAGTTTCGACAAAAAATCAATGCCGATTTTTTCGCATTGTGTAGCCTCAAATTGACGTTGGTTGTTTTTTATAATCTGTTGGTGATGCCTTTCTTGTATTTGTTTTTCACCTCTACCCTACTGTCAATCGCATTACTCAACTATTACCTGAATTATCAAGATGAATAGATACCTTTTTCTTTGCCTGTTAATAGGCTGTTTGGGCTGTAAAAGCCAAACCAAGTATGCAGATGAACTGCTGCTGGATAAATCCACTCACATCCTCTTCCTCGACAGCCTCCAAGCCGGTAATTTCATCATCCAGGACGAATCAGAACACTTTTTCGATCATATATCTTCATTAGATATGATGATACAGATGAAAAAAACGTACCCCAGTGGTACTCCGCGGAGCAGTATCCTAGCCGCTTATAAAACATTTCTACAGACGGATGTTAGCCCTTTTACAACAAAAGAAAAAGAACTATTGAGCAGGGTTTGGAAAAAGGTATATGAAGATTGCCAATCGATCCGAGATGGGCTATTTCCTGACGCTATTCCGCTGGCAAAAACGAATGCCAATCATTACGGACCAGGCGTATATTACACCAGAGAAAAAGGCATCGTTATCCCTACAAATGAACTGTATGCTGGAAATGAGGATGGATTATACCGAGTGATGTTGCATGAGCTATTTCATATTTGGTCACGCTTGCACCCTCAAAAACGAAAGGCACTCTATGCGTTAATTGGTTTTGATAAACTGCCCGTTGGCATCGCGGAACTTCAAATGGTGGATTCTCTGCGACAAAGGATTTTACTAAATCCAGATGGAATTGACTTTTCTTACAGCATAAAACTGATCAAAGCAGATGGTTCTCTGATCGAAGCTATTCCTATGATTCAGGCCAATCGAGCCGATTACGGTCCTACTCAACCCTCCTTTTTCGAATACTTATCTTTTCAGCTTTTCCCTTTACAGAAAGAGGCAAATGGGGTATATACCGTAATGAGTAAACCCAATGGTGATCCTATTGAGGATTTGGTTTCTTCCACCAACTTCATGGAAATCATCAGCGATAATACGGGCTATATTATTCATCCTGATGAAATCATGGCCGATAATTTCATCCTGTGGGTCCAGAAAAACAGGAAGAATATGCCAGTAGAATTATCCTTGTCGCCTCAGGGGCAGCAACTATTAGATCAGGTAGACGCAGTACTTTCCCAATAATAAGCCTCAGGTAAAACATTATTCAGCACAAGGACCAAAGCTTACAGAATAGGACGGAATTCTCTTGTTTTTTGTTACTAAAAAAAATGGGCTTATTTTAGTAGGACTAACTTGACACCAGGGCAAACGCATGAAATAGTGAAGAGGAGAAATGATGAAATGATGAAGTGGTGAAGTGGTGAAAGACAAAGCCATTCGACATACTACTAGACATTTAGAAGACAGAAGCGAGAAGCGAGACTGCTGAGGTGGGGCTTCTGGCTTGTATCTAGCCGATCTCTCCTCTGTCATCTGGCTTCTGGCCTCTCCTTTTGTCCAGTAGTATGGCCATTCGATAGGCAAAATATAAAACCGGGCTAGTTTTTAGTCAAAATGCCGCCACTTCACTACTTCGCCATTTCACAAATTTAGAGAATGGCTTTGATGCGTTTGCCCTAAAGTTGATACCCTACATCGTGAATAAATTAAGCCTGCTACTATTCTTAAGTTTGCTGTTGACTACTTCCTATTTGCCTGGGCAAATGCAGGATACGGATTATTTTGACCAACACTATCTTCTTCAGGATCGACTGGCTCGGGGCCTAGTTTTTGAGGTTTTGCAAGACCAATTTGGGTTCATGTGGTTTGCTACAGAGTATGGCTTGGTACAATATGATGGGGTTAAGGAAAAAAGCTTTGTGCATGAACCGGGAAATCCTCACAGTTTAGCTGGCAATGTTATCACGGCTATCGCTGAAGATCGAGAGGGCAATCTATGGGTAGGTACGCAACATAGCGGTGTCCATTACTTTGATCGATCAAGCCAGCAATTTAAGCGGTTTCAACATGAAAGGGACAACCCTCATTCTATCGGGCATAATAAGGTGAATGATGTGCTGGTTACCGAGGAGGGAGCGGTTTGGGTGACGACCGAAGGAGGCGGAGTGGCGGTATACAATGCCATTGAAGATCATTTTATCCGCTTTGAAAAACCAGCCATCGAGAGCTTATTCACCTATGCCTTATGGGATGACAAGGATAAAAATTTATGGCTAGGAAGTTACTTCGGCATCAGCAAATGGTCTCCTTATGATAGTCTTTTCCTCCCCGTCGTCAATATTTTAGATATCGACTCGACTTCAGCCTGGCTCAAGGTGGTCCAACAGGATAAACAGGATCGTATTTGGATGGGCTTTCAACAAGGAGGAATATATACCTTGCAAGCAGAAACAGGCGACATCTCTTCTATTGCTTGTACCCCAGCTTGGCCTGCCGATTTAGCGTCTAATCATATTTGGGATATACATATCGACTCCTCCGGTAACGCTTGGGTAGCCACCGATGGCGCGCTTTACCATTTAGCGACTCAGGGACCAGATCAAGCCTTTAAGCTGTCCAGTTACCATTTAAGTACCGAAAGTCGATACTTATGCATCTACCCTAGCCAAGATGGTGTGTATTGGGTGGGGACCAATAATGGTGTGATAAAACTGGTTCCCAAGCATAAACTTTTTCGATTGCTGGTTCCATTAAAGAAAGGAGAATCCGTCGATAAGGAAAGAGGAGTCACTACTTTTAGTCAACACACTACTGATCAAACCTGGGTCGGGACTAATAGTGGTTTATTTCAATATGATGTACAAAAAGAACAGCTACATCGTGATTTTTTGCCCGCTCATCCAGCACTTAGGCAATTCGATCAACTCAATATTTCTGCACTCTATCAAGATACTCGAGATGGGCTTTGGATAGGTACGATCGAAGGTTTCAACCTTAATTTTGGTCTGTATCGTTATGATATCCGTCAAGGAACGCTGATAGATTATTCTTCTCGCCACCTTTTTCTACATTCCTATGCCACTTTTTCGGTAGTAGAGGATCCCAAAGGGGATATCTGGCTAGGAAATCGGCACGCCCTAGTGCATTACCAGACTCTCTTGGATAGTTTTCGTATCATCGAAACCAATACCGTATTGCCAAATGAGATAGAAATTAACCAACTGCTATTTCGCCATCCTGATAGTCTCTGGATCGGCACTAATAATACAGGCTTCTTCATTTTCCATACCCCAACAGGAACATTCCTACCGCAGTCAGCTGTCGTTGTTGACTCTACGCAGCTGATTAATCCCAGGATAATAGCCTTAATGACTACTACTGATTCGAGTCTGCTGCTGGGGACGGGAGGTGGACTCTTAGTGTTAGACCCATCATTAAAACAAGTCCAAGGTTTTGACAGCCGGAATGGACTCAGTGGAAACTTGGTCAAAAGTATGCTGCAAGATCAACAGGGAACTTTTTGGATTACATCAAGCCTTGCCCTCTCTCGCTTTGATCCAGTACAAGCCCAATTCACCTCCTTTCATGCCGAGGATGGCATGCAGCTCCAAGAGTTTTGGGATCGATCTAGTTTTCTGGATCCGAGCGGTCAACTATACTTTGGCGGAGATAATGGAATGCTGTTATTTCATCCAGACAATATCCGGAACAACAACTATGTTCCTCCGGTCATCTTTACGGACTTTTATCTTTTCAATAAAGAAGTTAAGTCTAGCGTAAAAAATAAGCTTTTGCCAGCCCCCATTTATAGGATCCCGACCATTCGACTACAGTATAGCCAAAATGTTTTCACGATCCACTTCGCGGCGCTCACTTTTATCAATCCGGAAAAAACACAATATGCCATTAGAATGGAAGGATTTGAGGACAAGTGGCAGGAAATCGGACATAAGACCGCAGCAACCTATACCAATCTTGACCCCGGAACCTATTATTTTCAAGTAAAAGCGGCGAACAATGACGGGCTTTGGAATGAATTGGGAGCAAGTTTGAAATTAGTGGTGCTGCCACCTTGGTATGCTACTTGGTTGGCTTTGCTACTCTATTTTGTTGTCTTTTCCGCAGCTGCACTTCTCTTTTATTACTTTCTACTGAATAAGCGACTGGCGGAGGTGGAGGCACGACGATTGCGCGAACTTGATGCGTTTAAGACACAGCTTTACACGAATATCACGCATGAGTTCCGCACCCCCTTGACCTTAATTCAGGGGCCGGTCGAACGGGCATTGGAAGATGCTAGTTTCCTACTTCAGAAGATCGATTTAGATCGAATTCGTCAAAACTGCAAACGCCTGCTTAAGCTCATTGAGCAAATGCTGCACCTGAACAAATTAGAAGCCGGGGCTTTGAAGGTAGAATACCAATATGGTGATATCATTCCAGCTTTAAAATATATCACAGACTCCTTTATGTCCTATGCGGAAAGTCAATCGATAAGCTTGCAAGCTCAGTTTCCAGCTCACCCCATTAACATGGATTATGACCGTCAAAAGTTGTTTGACATCATTTCCAACTGTCTCTTATACACATCTCCGAGCCCACGAGACCGAGGCTGATCTCGT
>CAJXUM010000453.1 GCA_913060855.1 uncultured Lewinella sp.
CTCGTGGGCTCGGAGATGTGTATAAGAGACAGGCGTAAGGCCGCCCGCAGCAAGAAGGAGTTCGACCGCCTGTTCCCGAACACCCCGGAAGGTCAGCTACTGCGCTGGAAGAACTTCAAGAACCTCAGCGGTAAAGAGCTGCATAAACACCTCAAAAATGAGGTCTACCCCTATTTCGCCAGCCTGGGCCAGCAGGCCGAGGAAGATGGCCTGGGCACCGAAGGCAGTGCCACCCAGGCCCTGGGCCACATCGGCGAATACATGCAAGACGCCGATCTGGAGATCAAGAACGAATCTGTACTGGTCTCCGCCGTGGAAATGGTCGATAACCTGCCACTCACCCAGAGCGACGTAAAAGGCGACATCTACGAATACCTGCTCAGCAAGCTCACCACTGCCGGCATCAACGGCCAGTTCCGCACCCCGCGCCACATCATCGACGCCATGGTGGAACTGATCGACCCGCAACCCACCGATATCATCTGCGACCCGGCTTGCGGCACCGCCGGCTTCCTGGCCCGCGCCATGGAATACCTCAACCGGGTGCATTCCAGCGAGGCCGGTACCTTCGAAGACGAAGACGGTAACAAACACTACACCGGCGACCTGCTGGAACCCTACCGGGAGCACATCAACAAACAGATGTTCTGGGGCTTCGACTTCGACACCACTATGCTGCGCGTTTCCAGCATGAACATGATGCTCCACGGCGTAAACGGGGCCAACATCCTCTACCAGGACAGCCTCAACAAATCGGTAAAGGAAAACTACCCGGAACAGGAAGAAGACTTCTTCGACATCATCCTCGCCAATCCGCCGTTTAAAGGCAGTCTGGATGAAACTAACACCAACCCGGATGTGCTCGGCCTGGTCAAAACCAAAAAGACCGAGCTGCTGTTTGTCGCCCATATCCTCCGCGCCCTCAAGCTAGGTGGCCGCGCTGCCGTCATTGTGCCCGATGGCGTGCTGTTCGGCTCCTCCAAGGCGCACCAGCAACTGCGCAAGGAACTCATCGAGAACAACCAACTCGAAGGCATCGTCAGCCTCCCCAGTGGCGTATTCAAACCCTACGCCGGTGTCAGCACCGCCATCCTGCTCTTCACTAAAGGCGGAAGCACCGAGCGGGTCTGGTTCTACGACCTGCAGGCCGATGGCTACAGCCTGGATGACAAGCGCACCCCGCTGAAAGGTGCAGGCGGCGATGACCTGCCAGATGCCATCGCCAAATGGAAACAATACAGGGAATTGATAGAAGCCAACGCCAGCGACAAGAAAATAGAAAAAGCCTTTGGCGACAAGACCCAGAAAGCCTTCGTCGTCAACGCCGCCGACATCGCCAGCAACAAGTACGATCTCTCCATCAATCGCTACAAGGAAGTGGTGTACGAAGAGGAAGAATACGAAGATCCGAAAGTGATCCTCAAGCGGCTAATGGCGCTGGAGGAGGAAATTATGGGGGATTTGAAGGATCTGGAGGGGATGCTGTGAGTTGGCCGACGAAACCCCTTGGTGAAGTAATTTCGTTTATTCGCGGTATCACGTTTAAGCCAGAGGACCAGGTCGCACCAATGACGGATGGTTCGGTGGTTGTAATGCGTACAAAGAATGTTCAGATTGAAGGATTAGATGAGTCTGATCTCATTTCTGTGCCTGCGTCGTTCGTGAAAAGAGCTGAACAAAGCCTGGATGAAGGAGACATTCTGCTATCTTCAGCAAATAGCTGGGGGCTGGTAGGAAAGGCTAGTTATGTCGGACAGCTTCGCTATGAAGCTACAGCTGGTGGCTTTATCTCAATTGTAAGAGCAAGGAAGCAGTTCATTGACCCCAGGTATCTTTATCATTGGATTACAAGTCCATCTTCTCAGCATAAGATTCGCCATTGCGGGCGTCAGACGACAAATATCTCGAATCTAGATGTCGATCGGTTCAAGGGTTTGGATATTCCGCTCCCCCCTTTGGAAGAACAAAAACGCATCGCCACCATCCTCGACAAAGCCGATGCCATCCGCAGCAAACGCCAGCAAGCCATCCAACTCGCCGACGAATTCCTCTGCGCCGTGTTTCTGGATATGTTTGGGGATCCTGAGGCAAACCTGAAAGAATGGAAAGTTACCACATTGACATCGTGCGGCAGTTTTAAGAATGGACTAAATTTTGGAAAAGGAGAGGCAGGGCACTCTTTGCGCTATTTGGGTGTTGGCGGATTTAAATCATTGAAAACCCTAGATGATATGGACCTGTTGGGGGATATTGAATTAAACGCCGTGCCTGCTAAAGATTATTTTCTAGAAAATGGTGATCTTGTTTTTGTGAGGTCGAATGGCAATAAGGCTTTGGTTGGCCGCTGTATCACTGTCTATCCTGATGGTGAGCCATTAACCTTTAGCGGGTTCTGTATCAGGTACCGGGTTGAAAGTGAAAGTGTTGATTCTGAATATCTAAATTACTTATTTGGAACGGCCTCCATGAAAAATGCGATGTTAAAAGGTGGGCAAGGCGCAAATATTCAAAACATTAACCAAGAAATATTGTCTAGACTCAAGATTCCTTTGCCACCCATAGAACTTCAAAATAAATTCTCAAGGATTGTGAAGGAATACAGAAGATCAATGCTTCGGTTTGGTTGTGCGGTTGGTGAGGCTGACGGTCTGTTTGGAGCTATTAGGAAAATATCCTTTCAAGGTAATTTGGGAGTAGGGGGCAATTGTGAGTAAAAGCACATTCAAGGTGGATACACGTTTAGCCTATTTGCTAAGTGAGAATTACCGATCACCGGAAAAAGCCCTGAAGGAGCTGGTAGATAATGCTTGGGACGCTGAAGCGCTAAGGGTGAGTATTTCTTTGCCAGAGCCAATGAGCGGTGATGCCATTATTGTGGAGGATGATGGTGCGGGCATGACCTTGAATGAGTTGCAGAATGAATACCTGAATGTGGCCAGAAATCGCCGTCAGCGAAGTGGCGATTTTACGCCAAATTTACGGCGAAAGGTAAAAGGCCGCAAGGGGATTGGTAAGTTTTCTGGGTTGATGTTTGCTTCATCGATGACCTTGGAGACACGGGCAAGAGGGAAGCAATCCACCTTCTGTCTCGATCGGGATCTTTTGGAGAGCTCTGAGGGATTGCCTGAAATGCCCTTAGAGATAGTGAATTCAGATGTTTCCCCGGATGTGCATGGTACCCGTATTAATCTGGCTGAGTTGAACCAGAGCCAAAAGTTCCCGAATGAAAATAAACTAAAGCAAGTTCTTATTGCAGATTATGGCCGAGAAGAAGGCTTTGAAATTGTAATTAACGGTAAATCTTTGGGGGTAGACGACCTTCAGGGAGAGTATAAAGAAGAATCAATTCAATTAAGTTCAGGTGAAGCCAAATTGCGCTGCACAGTTAGTGACCAGAAGCGTAAATTGCGAAAACCGGGAATTACAGTCCGCATTGACGGTAAGGTCGTTGGTGATCCCTCTTTTTTTGGTCTGGATAAAGAAGACGATATTCCTCGTAAACTGCTGGATAAGTGCTACGGCGAGATTGAAATTACTGGTTGCTCAGATGATGTGACTGCAGACTGGGGTGCAATTATTGAAGGCAGTAAGACCGAGAAAGATTTGATTTCTTCTGTTCAGCCTGTCCTGCGAGAACAGCTAAAATCTGTTTACGGTCAGGAGATGCATTTAGCTCAGGCAAGATTGAGGAAAAAAGCCAAGGATCGCATATCGAGGCTTCCTGAAAATCGGAGAGCTTTTGCTGATGAAGCAATAAAGAAGATTCTTGACCGGTTTTATCAAGAGCCAGAAGATAAACTGGAGCCAGTAGTTAATGTGCTGCTGAATGCGATCGAGCTCAATGATTACCGGGTTGTGCTAGAGCATATTAATGATGCAGAGCGGTCGGAAGTAAGTCGTTTCTCTGAGGCCCTGGAAGAGTTTGGAATCATAGAGCTGGCGATGGTGGCAGAACAGGCACGGAGCCGACTTCGTTTCCTGGACTACCTTGAAGGTATGTGCGGAAGGAAGGAAACCTTGGAGGTTCATGTTCATAAAGCGATTGAAAAAAATCTTTGGATCTTTGGTGCGGAGTACAGCCTGTTTAGCTCAAATGAAACGTTAAGACGCCAAGTTGAAGTTTACTTGAATAGTAAGTATGTGGGCGATAGGGCAGATAAGCGGCCTGATTTATTTCTCACCGAGAATATAAATGGTGAACGCCTGCTAATCGAATTTAAGCGGCCAAATCACTCTTTAAGGTTTGAAGATTATCAGCAAGCGACAGCTTACAGAAACGACTTTCATAAAAATGGCATTGATAAGCAGATCAATGTGATTTTGATCGGAGGGAATCTTGGCAATGATTTGTCTATCCAGGAGCGGCGGGAGCCGAATGTTAAAATAATGTCCTTCTCTGATTTGATTTCCTCAGCTAGGCGTCAGTGCCAGTGGTTATTAGAGGCGAGGTGAAGGAGGAATGCCGACGGCACTTGGAGTGCATGGATTTTGAGGCGCTCGTGTAGAAGCTTTGCTTGTTGATTTGTAGTTGTTCTTTAGTGTTATTTGTAGTTGCTAGTTTTTTTTTGGTTTATTTATATGTTTGAAATCAACCAGTTGTGATTGTTATGTGTAGTTATGAGTAATGTCGATGTGGATTTTCCTTTGAGGCTGGTGAGTCCTGATTTTGACTCGCCGCTAACAGATACATTGATGGAGCTGAACCACCTTCGCAGGTTGAAACTGGGTGGGACAACGGCACCATGGATGTTTTTTCAGCTCAAGAATATCTTTCATATTCTGGAGAGTATTGGCTCGGCTCGTATCGAGGGAAACCGGACCACCATCTCGGAATACATTGAGCAAAAAATTGAGCACGGGGAGCGCTCTAACGAAAGGTTCTCGGAGATCGCCAATGTTGAAAAAGCGATGGAGTTTATTGAAGAGCAAATTGATGAAGGCACTGAGATAACCCATGTCTTTATTCGTGAGCTGCATAACCTTGTCGTTGATGAGCTGAGCGAAGAGGGGGATAAAACGCCAGGCGCGTACCGAAAATGGAATGTTCAGATACAGGATGCGATGCATGTTCCTCCAGAGGCGCATTCTGTTCAACCTTACATGGATGAGCTGATTGCCTTCATCAACCGGGATGATCCATCGAAATACGACCTTCTAAAAACCGCGATAGCACACCATCGTTTTACCTGGATTCACCCCTTTGGGAATGGTAATGGCAGGGTCGTTAGATTGCTGACGTATTCGTTGCTGATCAAATACGGCTTTAACGTCAAGAGCGGGAAAATTCTTAATCCAACAGCCGTATTTTGCAATGACCGAGACGTTTATTACGAGCGCCTTGCTGAGGCGGATATTGGCACGGATGCAGCGTTGCTCAACTGGTGTGACTATGTATTAAGCGGGGTGCTGGGTGAGGTAACCAAGCTTAACAAGCTGCTCGATTTCGACTTTTTGCTGGAAAGAATCTTGCTGCCGACCCTGCTAAAGAGCGAAGAGCGGCGACATATTACGAGGGCGGAATCAAGAATTCTGCAGGCTGGAGTACGCAAGCAGAGCTTCAAGGCAGGGGATATTAACAAGTCTTTCGATGGCCTGGATGCCAGGCAAAGAACCCATAAAATTGCCAAGATGAAAGATGCGGGCCTGATAAAACCTTTAAAGCCAGGTGGCCGCACTTACCATGTCAGCTTTATGAATAACTTCTTGATGAGAAGCCTGATTCAGGTGCTGGAAAGCGAAGATTTCATTCCACCTATTGATCGCTAGACGATAAGGCCGTTAGCGGCCAATTTGCTGTGAGGGATAAGGCTATGTCTGACGGGGATACGTCAAAATAAAAATTCACACCACCCTGGTGCTGTCTCTTATACACATCTCCGAGCCCACGAGACCGAGGCTGATCTCG
>CAJXUM010000454.1 GCA_913060855.1 uncultured Lewinella sp.
ATCTACACTATCCTCTTCGTCGGCAGCGTCAGATGTGTATAAGAGACAGCGCCCAATCCCCCGCTGCAACTGTTGGAGTGGACCAAATTTTCTCCAAAGGGGGAACAGCTGAAAAAGCAAGATTTACGGTATTTCGATGGACAAGCACTGACTGTTTTTCCAGTAGAATCCTATTTCCAAGTCAATTGGACCCTACCCAATTATTTCAAACCCGACAAAAACCAGTATTACACCTTATTGGAGGGTTTAGAGGAGGATTGGACCTATATTGGCCACCAACCTTCCGTCCGATACAATAAGCTACCCGCGGGAGAGTACACCCTCCATATTAAAGGAGCCGATTCTCGCGGCAACTGGAGCAATAGCCAACTAAGTATTCCCATTAAAGTAAAACCTTTCTTTGTAAATACTTGGTGGTTTATCGTTTTGAGTATGTTGGCTTTGACCTATATAATCTACTTGTTTTTTCAATACCGTTGGCTACAATTATTGAAGGTTGAGCGCATGCGTTTGAAAATTTCCAGTAACCTGCATGACGAGGTAGGGTCTATGTTATCCGGCCTAGCTATGCAGGCTGAAATAATGGAAATCAAAGCAGCCCCGCAAGACAAGCCAGGCTTAAAAACACTGAGTGACATCAGCCGGCAGGCCGTATCCAAAATGAGAGATTTGGTATGGTCTATTGACACGCGACGTGACAAAGTCCGTCACTTACTGGAACGGATACAGGAACATGCCGAGGAGATGCTAATTCCCCAAGAGATCAGCTTTGAATTTAAAACGGGTCCGCTTCCGCTGGACAAAAAACTGCCTATCGAAATTAGACAGCACTTACAGTTAATCATCCGAGAAGCCCTCACTAATATTACCAAACACGCTACCGATGTCAATCAAGTGATGATTACGCTAAAAAATGAGGGGAAGTATTTTTACCTCACCATACAGGACAATGGTAAAAGCCCAAAAAACGACATCGCCCAAACTACTGGCTTGGGTATTGAAAACATGAAAATGCGCGCCCATAAATTGAAAGGAGAACTCCATATCTTAGCTGCTCAAGAGGGCTTTTTGGTGCAACTGCGTATGCAGGCCTTGTGAAAAGGGGGAGAATAAAATTCTTGAAGGTGTATTTCCCAACCGTTAGCCCTTACAGGTATTTCCTACCTGCAACTTCTTCTAAGCCTTCTCCACCAATACAACAAGAAACCTTATCTTGCAGCCTACTTATTTTTATAATTCTTCTTCGTTTCCAAAACAAAAATACCCCTTCTCCTATTTCCTTCTCATCAAACCTAAACTATCTTACCCATGAATAAGCGAGCTTTTTTGAAAATATTCCCAGTCAGCCTTTTTGGCCTGTTCCAAAACCAAAAGGCATTTAATCAAAAGGGCATATCTCCTACAGCGGGGCCCACCCCGAAGAAAATAGCTTATATCGTATTTGATAAGATTACACTGCTAGACCTGGTGGGGATGTATGATCCGATTTCCCGTCTCAAGAGCATGAAATACCTCCCTAACTTGGAATGGGATATTTGTTCTATTGCAGGTCCGGTGAAAGATAGCTTCGGTTTTGAAATTCAAGTCGATCAAATAAAACCCGACTTGAGTCAATACGACACCCTCATTATTCCTGGCGGCTTTGGCACCCGCCCCCTGCAACACGACAAAGCCTTTATTGATTGGATCAAAACGGCTCAGTCAGCCCAATACAAAATATCAGTTTGTACAGGAGCACTCATTTTAGGGGCAGCAGGCTATCTCGAAGGGAAAAATGCGACGACAAACGCCTCTGCTTACGACTTACTATCACCTTATTGCGAGCAAGTATCCAAAGACAAGGTGGTAGAAGATAATAATGTTATCACAGCGGGCGGTGTCTCCTCTTCTTTAAATCTAGGCCTTTATTTATGTGAAAAATGGGCAGGTACAGAAGCGCGCAAAGCCATTCAGCATAAGATGGATTTTGAGTGTTTTGATTAACAGGCTTTATCGTACATTAGCGAAACTGAGATAAAAGGGTAATCCCTACTACTCCGACAAATCACCGTCTTCCCTATCTAAACAAGGTAACTTTCCCAAAAAAGAATAATTCTTGGTGAACAAATAGAAACCTAAAATCGTTGTACATGCAACTATTCAACAAGCACTAGCGCTTGTTGGTACGAATTCAATTCTATGAAAGCTCCAGATTATCAAGATATCGTTCTCCCTTGGATTGGCAAGACAGCCAAAATGATGGCTATTTTTATAACCGATAGATTCAAACAACATGGATTAGACCTAACGCTGGAACAGATGATCATTCTGAAAATTTTGCAAGACAAAGATGGTTGTCCTCAGCATGATCTAGCCCTAGTCACCGAACGCCACAAAGCTTCTCTGACAAGGCTTTTAGCCACTATGGAGAAAAAGAATCTGGTCGCCAGAATTTCGGATAAAAGCGATAAAAGGGTCAATCGAGTATATGTCACAAAGATAGGGCAAAAGTATTTTCAATCGACTATCCCGATTATGCTGGAAACAATGAATGAAATTCAGGAAGGATTGAACGAAGAAGAAATCCAAATAACCATCGGAGCTTTACAAAAGATACAAAACAATATAACGATTAAAACTTAGTTGCACTACAAACTATCTTACATGCGAAAAATTATTACTTCCATAATAGGCCTACTTTTCATTGGCGGCGCCTTTTTGTTAGCCCGGCAACTGGCAATTGGCAAAAGCCAGCCAAAGCCTATTGAACGCAAAGTGAAGCTGCCCGTTTCTGTGGAGACCGTCAAGAATATTAACACCCCCATTACGCTAAAAACCAGTGGAAACCTGGCCGCCAAGAACAAAGTAGATATCTACTCTGAAGTATCTGGCATTTTTAAAAGTAGTGCAAGGGAATTCAAGCCAGGTAGTCCCTATCGAAAGGGGCAAACGCTTTTATTGATTAATAGCGATGAGTTCCGTGCTAATATCAAAGCACAGAAAAGTAATCTCTACAACCAAATGGTATTGTTCATGCCAGATCTACGCCTGGATTATCCCGATGCTTTTCCTAATTGGGAAAAATACATTACCCATTTTGATGTACAAAAACCCTTAGAAGCTTTTCCTGAACCACAATCTGAAAAAGAAAAACTATTTGTAAGTGGCAAGGGAATTTATACGAGTTTTTTCAATATTACCAACTTGGAAGAGCGCTTGGATAAATATGTGATCCGGGCTCCTTTCTCTGGCGTGTTGACCGAAGCATTAGTCAATCCAGGTGCCTTAGTCAGGAATGGCCAAAAACTCGGTGAATTCATCAGTACGGGGGTATACGAAATGGAAGTCGATATCAATGTGGCTTACCAAGGTCTATTGGGTGTCGGGAAATCCGTCGAATTGCACAACCTCGAACGCACTAATAAATGGCCAGGCAAAGTAGTCAGAGTGAATGGAAAAGTGAATCAAGCCTCCCAAACGATCAAGGTTTTTATCCAGGTAGCGGCCCCAGAACTCAGAGAAGGAATGTACTTGGAAGCTGACTTGGTCGCCAAGGAAGAAAATGACACTTATGAACTGGATCGCAAACTCCTTTTTGACGAAAACAAAGTGTTTGTCGTAAGGGATTCGACACTCGATGTAGTAGAGGTTCAAGCTGTTTTCTTCAAAGAATCGACTGTAGTCGTCAAGGGATTACAAGATGGCCAACAGCTCATGTCAAGACCTGTACCTGGTGCCTATAAAGGAATGAGAATAACACTGCTAGAAAATTAATCACTTTCTCTAATCATTTTGTGGGTCTGACCATTTAGGCAGGCAGCTTACAACAAAGCGCAGGAGCAATTGATGATAAGTTGCTAATAAGGCTTTTAATTGGGCAAGCACAAAAAACTAGAGAACCACTAATCAAATCAATGAAAAGTCTAATTTCTTTTTTCATAAAATATACGGTGGCGGTTAATGTCCTGATGCTGGTGATTGTCCTCTTTGGATTAATGGGCCTGAACAGTACAAAATCTTCCTTCTTTCCACTAGCAGATAGTAACATTATTAGCATCTCGATTACCTATCCGGGGGCTTCTCCAGGAGAAATCGAAGAAGGTGTTGTTTTAAAAATCGAGGATAACCTCCGAGGACTGGTAGGTATAGATCGTGTCACTTCATCGAGTCGAGAAAACAGTGCCAGCATCACAGTGGAGGGACTGCGAGAATTCGATATCGATGTTCTTTTAGCTGATGTAAAAAATGCAGTGGATCGCGTTCCTTCTTTTCCACCAGAAATGGAGCCTCCCGTCGTTTCTAAGTTTGAGATCATCAATGAAGCCATCAGTTTTACGATAAGTGGAGAAGAGATCAATCTTAAAACCCTCAAGGAAATAGCCCGGAACGTAGAAACCGACCTGAGAGCTATTCCCGGTATTTCTCAAGTGACACTAAAAGGCTTCCCTGCCGAAGAAATAGAAATTGCAGTAAGAGAAAACGACCTGCGCGCTTATGACCTCACTTTTGCCGAAGTAGCTAGAGCCGTTTCCAGCAGTAATATTTTGACGACTGGTGGAAATATTAAAACCTTAGATGAAGAATACCTCATTCGCGCCAACAACCGCTCCTATTACGGTGACGAACTTGATTTTATCGTCGTAAAGGCCGAGTCAAGTGGTAATATTATCCGATTAAAGGATGTTGCAACGGTTCGAGATAGATGGTCAGAAAGCCCTGATCGGCTATTTATGAATGATGAGATGGCGATTCAGGTCACCGTATCCTCTACCAATAGTGAAGACATCATAGGGGCGACGGAAAAAACGCGGGATTACATCGAAAAATTCAATCAGCGCTACGATAATGTCAATATAAAAGTAGCGACGGATAGAACTATTGCGCTAGAACAACGACTTGATATTTTGATCGAAAATGGTGGCTTAGGAATTATCCTAGTACTCATTTTACTCGGTTTGTTCCTCAAACCTAGTATTGCATTGTGGGTGGCCGTAGGTTTACCCATTTCCTTTTTTGGGCTCTTTATCTTTGCCCCTGCCTTCATGACGATTAATGTAATATCCCTTTTCGGAATGATCCTCGTTATTGGGATTTTAGTGGACGATGGGATTGTGATCGGTGAAAACATCTATTACCATTATGAACAGGGTAAGAGTCCCGTCCAGGCAGCCATAGATGGCACCATGGAAGTTATTCCACCTATTCTATCTGCTATTCTGACTACCATGGTGGCCTTTACCACCTTCTTCTTTCTGCCGGGGAACTTGGGTACTTTTTTCGGAGAAATCTCCCGGGTATTGATTATCATCCTATCGATTTCATTAATCGAAGCCTTCCTCATACTTCCCGCTCACATTGCCCACTCTCGAGCCCTCAAAAAAGATAGCAAAAGCTTTTTACTCAACCGTTGGGCTGAAAGTGCTATGCTATGGATGCGGGATAAATTATATGCTCCTGCTTTACGTTTCTTCTTACAAAATCAAGTCTTGGGTATCTCTATTCCGATCGGCTTATTTATTATCACGATCGGAGCATTTTCTGGGGGAGTCATCAAGTTTAGTTTCTTCCCTCCGGTAGAAAGTGACCAGGTAAATATCAGCCTAACGATGCCACAAGGCACCAGCGAAGCCATTACCGACTCTATTATTAGTTTGATTGAAGAGGGAGCTTGGAGAGCCAACGAAGAATTATCAAAAGAGTTAGGAGAAGGCAAAAGTTTGATTGTCAATTCTATTCGTCGTATTGGTACCTCCACTGCTCAATCAGGAGGCCCTCCGGGTGCCCCACGAGGCGTCGGCGGTAGTACTTCAGCTGCCGTTCTTACCCTTAATTTACTATCAGAGGAAGAGCGCGGAGCCATAAATGCCTCACGTGTTTCTAATGCCATAGCAGCCGAAGTAGGTCCCTGTCTCTTATACA
>CAJXUM010000455.1 GCA_913060855.1 uncultured Lewinella sp.
CGAGATCAGCCTCGGTCTCGTGGGCTCGGAGATGTGTATAAGAGACAGGTTTTTCTCTGCTTCGGCATCGATGAAGAGCTTCTGAGCCTCTATTTCTGCCGCTAATTTTTCCGCCTCAGCTGTTTTCGATAGTTCGATAACAGCAGTTTCTCCCACCTGCTCTGCTTGAATAATTGCCACGTTCTTGGCGCGATTGGCAGTAGCCACTTCACGTGTATCCTTGATTTTTTCTTCTTCTTCAACCGTCTTTTTCTCCACCATCACACGCTCCCGGATGACATCCTGGATATTGCGCTTTTCTTCTTCAATCGCTCTTTGCTTTTCGATTTCGGCCAAGGTGACGATCCGCTCTTTCTCTGTCTGCTCTAACAAGCGATCTTTTTCGACTCTTTCCGTCTCTACCACTTCTGCACGCTCCTTATTCTTCGAAGCGATAACGACTTGGCGTTGCTTGTTCTCTTCTGCAATTTGCAATTCTTCTTCCGTCTTGATTCTCACCATTTCGGAACGCAAACGCTCCTCTTCACTAATTTTAGCGATTTCGGCGTTTTCACGGGATTGAATATTGGCGATCTCTCGCTTCTGGCGCTCTTCTTTCTCCGCCAGTTGCCGCTCATACTCTAGGATAGCTTCTCTTGCTTCTACATCCTGCTCCTTAATCGTTTTTTCTTCTTCTCTGCGAATAAAATTGGCCTTAACCTTCTGGTTAGCAGTCAATTCTGTAATCTTCTTAATACCCTCAGAATCGAGAATATTATCCGCTTTTAGGTATTCTATAGGTGTTTGTTCGAGGTAGTCAATGGCGCAATCCTCTACGCTATAACCGTTGAGGTCAGCACCGATAATGTCTATGATTTCTTTTCTGAATTTTTCGCGATTATCATACAGTTCGATAAACTCAAAACGCTTTCCTACCGTTTTCAGCGCTTCAGAAAATTTAGCTTCAAACAGTTGTCGCAGCGTCTCGGGGTCAGAAGCTCTTGCACAACCAATCGTTTGCGCTACTTTAAGAATGGATTCTGTCTCAGAATTTACCCGCACAAAAAAGACAACTTTGATATCTGCGCGCAAATTGTCTTTACAAATGAGGCCATCCTCCTTCATTCGGATGACTTCGATCGTTTTAACCGAAAGATCCATCCGCTCCATCAAATTGATGACAGGGATCACCCATATACCATCTTTATAGGCCACCTTGGGTTCTTTGCTCCAACCCGTTTTGACGATTGCCTGGCCCTGTGGAACCTTTTTGTAGAACTTGGCAATCATGACCAAAATACCTAGGAAAAAGAATACCGCTCCTCCCAGGATGAAAATTATAAGATTTGTTCCAAGCATTGCGTTGGGATTTTTTTGTGTTTAAAGCAAAATACGGATTAGTCATCAAAAAACAGGAGGTATGATATTATCTTTTTCTCTATTATGAAATAGTATTCATAATTACCGCCTTGGTTTAGTTTTACCTCCCTAGTCTCGTATGGATCACCATCGACAAAGTCCGTGAAGAAGTAGATTCCTAATTTTAGCGAAAGCTACTAGATTTTTCATGTGTTTTTAGTTTTTAGAGGTTCTTTGGAGCTAGCAGTTTGCTCGGCAGCGGCTGGCCAATACCAGCCCTACTGCTCGAGCTTGCTATAGAGGAGCGCCATTTTTAGTTTATACTGGTTCTAGTTGATTCCTAATTTGTCGTTAGACTAGATCATTAGCATCTGTCTTTTGTTTTTGCCCAATCAGGTAGTACAAAACGGTTCCCAGTGCTGGAACTAAAAGAACCAATACCAGCCAAACAATTTTATCTCCTTCACTTTTAAATCCTCCACGTACGATATCGATAATCGCATACACCCACAAGGCTAGACAGCCCATAATCATCGAAAAAATCATCATACCCACAAATGGTCCCATAACTTAGTTATCTAGTTTTTGAATAATGAAATATGATTTTTCTTTATTTTCCTGTACAATTAAACCTTTCTCTCCTTTCTTCATTTGCTCCTTATCGCCCATAACACTAATCAACAGATTCGTGCCATTGTAGCGCACTTCAGCTTGCCCCAGGTCTCCAGGTCCTGCCGAAAGTGTCAGCGTGCAAACTTGTCCTATATAATCGACCGGTGCTTCCGCACCATCCAATTTCTTAAAAACTGGCACTAGTGGACTGGTAACTACTTTTGTTATCAATAAACTAGCCGCTAAATTGGGTACAACCATTAAGGCAGCAAAACCTAAGGATCCTTGTCCCCAATAATAATTCAACACAATTGAGATGGACCACATACTCAAGATCAGAAAAGATAAAACCACCATAAAAGGCACTCTTCCAAAATTGAAGAACAGTAACAAACCACTCAAGCCTCCTACCGAGACATCGCCGTCGACGTCCACGTCCACGTCGACATCGATATCTGCATCGATATCAATGTCGATATCCACGGCTCCTATATCAAGCAAGCCCATAAATACGGTCAGCCAATAAACTAGCACCAGGCATAGCAGTGTCGTAAAGACGATGTTTGGCGGACTGAAAGCAGCTTGAAATAGTTCTTGCATGGATCTGTTTTTTCAATGTTACTGTTAGTATCTGTCTACTTGGTTTTTAGGGGGAAGCTTTACCTACTTCTATAGGAAAGTCCTCGTAAATACGCCTAGATATTTCTACGCGGCCGCCTAAAGGATGTTGCTACCCAGCGGTTTCGCAGTATAATTGCGATAACACCTGAGCGCAGACAAGCGAAAGGCCTGCATTTGAATGTTGTAGTTGTTTTCTTACAGTCGGGAAGTAAAAGCGGCACGTTTAATCTGATTCCATTTTATATGCCTGCTTATCCTTGATTACCTTACAATAATGCCCCTTTTGCCGACGAATTGCTAGTTTCCTCGGCTAAAATCGTTGAAAACTCGACAAATGTTAAAGAAGTACTAAAAATGATAAAAGCCTCTGCTTTTTATAGCAGAGGCTCAATACATCAATACATTCTACACCTTTTATATAGAAGTTGTCTCCGAACTAGTCTAGGAGAATCATTTTTTTGGTTTCTTTTTTATCTGCCGTTTCTAAGCTATAGTAAAATATGCCCCCAGAGGGTAATTGATCTTTGTACACGATAATTTCGTTATACCCCTGCTGGAAAAGTGCCTCATGCTGATACACCACCTTTCCCGCCATGTCAAAGATGCTCAATTTGGCCACATCATATTGCGGCATATTAAAAGCTATAGTAGTATGCTGCTCAAAGGGGTTAGGTTTGTTCTGGTGCAATTCAAACTGATTTTCAGTCTGGTCGGGATTAGTGAAGGCCAATCGAAGATTATATAGTTCACCTTCTTTATCATAGGCCTCTGGTGGGGTAAGTCGCGAACTAAGCGCTATCCAATCTGCTAGGCGACCATTCGCCTTGGCTCTAAACTCTAAGCTGAATAAAATTTCTTTTTCACTTACCTTAGTAGGCTCCAGCTCATTCCAACTGCTAGTGATCAAGCCCTGCGCTACATGATTCAAGCCAAAATTGTCGGCCCCCATGGCCGGAATACTTCCTTCTTTGAGGCTTACAAACTCTAGAAACTCCGTATCAAACTGTAAGGTGAATTGAAAAGCCATCAAATCTCGCATCTTTGGCGCACTAAAATGAAGTGTATAGGTTTGATTTTTCTGCACCTTTTGGTGTGCTGTTTCCAGCAATATTTCCCCATAGGAGCTTCGATCATCAATTCCCAACAGACTGTTAGGAAAGACGGTTTGATTTACATCACCCACTTTTATACCAATGAAGTCGGCATGCATTTCATCATAATCCAAATCATTGATATTGACAATTTCGGGAAAATAGGTAATGAAGGGGTTCTTTGGATCAGGGAAACGATAGTCCGCATCAATAAATCGCCAGGATTTATTTCCATTGGGTAGTTCTTCATCTACATGTAGTATTAAGCGGCGCAATCGAATGAGGTCCATCGTAGAGATATGCCCTGATCGATCAATATCTGCAGCCACCATTTTGTAGGGTGAATTCAGAGGCTGTATATTCAGTATATGTTTAGATATTAGCACTAAGTCTATCGTCGTCACCCCATTTAGATAATGATCGTTGCGCACAGGAACTACCGTATAATCCTCGCCAAAGGGAATATCTGAAAATAGGTAACTGCCATTATCTCCGGTAGCCATTTGGAAAAAACCACCCCCAGTGACATTAATGTCGACTCCTTCTATGTACTCTCCGTCTTCTGTGGTAATCCCACCAGCCAACTGGGCGCCTGATATCTCATTACTTTGCGGACAAAGTTCATTGTTATCTTGCACGTCTATATAAGTCAGGCAGTAGTTTGAATTCCCCAGGGCGTCAGTCACCCACAGTTCCACCAATTTCGTTCCTAAATCCTCACAGCCAAAGACTATACTAGTTGTATTGGGTGGATTCATGTCCTCTCCTCCATTTCTTCTAATGGTATATTTCAATTGATTGGGTGGCGTACAATTATCTCGTGATCCGGCATCGAAAGCAGTGGCATCCAATCGTGCCATCAGGCTACCATTTTCTTCATAGATGGAGGCGGATAAGCCGACGATACAAAGGGGCTGTGGTGGTTCATCATCTGATACCGTGACGCTCACTTCACAAGAAGACACATTCCCGCATCGATCGGAAGCCGAATAAGTAACGATTGTCGTGCCTAAAGGATAGGTACCGCTGGCATTAGCGCCATGATTGGTCGCAAAAGGCGAATTATTAGTAATGAGTACACCCGGACTACAATCATCTCCGGTTGCCAAACCTAATTCGACCTCCCCTTTTTCACAGTCGTTCGATACGCCAACCGTGACATCTGCAGGGCAAGTAATCACAGGGGCTACATGGTCTTGCACCTTAATAATTTGAATGCTCTTAAATTTACCTTCCCCATTAGGATTGTCGGGATCATACCGACACCAATCGATAACCGTCCAAGTTCGTAGTACTTTAAAACAGGCTGGCTGTGCCACATCGAAGATTTGATCTTCATGATTCAAGGCAATTACGCCACAATGCTCTCCTAAGATTTGAGGTTCATTAAACCCATCTGGTAAATCATCAGGATCAACCGTGGAACCACAAACATCTGTTACATAATCGGCCGGCCAAACGATGTCATCTTCCGTAAAGGGATTAGAATTAATAACGAATATTTCTTGTCGACAAGAGGAAGAATTCCCTACGGCATCCGTAGCTGTCCAAGTTCGGACAATACTACCGACCTTACAATCATCGATAGCTTCTACCGCCGTCGAGTCAAGTGTATAACCGCAGTTATCATCTACCCTCGGATGTCCAAATATGCTGAGGTCAGAATAATCCGAATCACATTCAATGGTATCGACGGGAGGGCAGGTGAGAAAGCGCGGAGGTAGTTTATCTTGTATTTCCACCTTAACCATGCATTCAGAATAATGATGATCTAAATCACCTCCACCGACTTCCCGTGCGGGGTTGACAGGTCCATCGCCAGGATCTAGCTCATACACCCGCATGATGACTTGTATCTCTCCTGTCTCCGCTTCTCCACAACAAAATAATACCCGATCATCAAACCATTCTTGGTAACCAGCTATTTCAGCGGAGTCATCTCCATTTGCGCCTTCACATTCGCCAAGATTCATACGTCGAGCTTTGAAGAATACTTCATCTTGGCAATTGTCAAAACTCCCATCATCAAAAGTTTTGGCTAAAACCATGGCTATCCCGCCCGAAGGCACTGAAATGACGGTAAGGTCTTCACAGACTGCGGTAGGTTCGTCATCGTCGACTACTTCAACTGTCATGGTACAGATAGCTTCGTTGCCACAAGCGTCAGTGGCTAAATACTGTACGGTATGGGTGCTGTCTCTTATACACATCTCCGAGCCCACGAGACCGAGGCTG
>CAJXUM010000456.1 GCA_913060855.1 uncultured Lewinella sp.
GAGATCAGCCTCGGTCTCGTGGGCTCGGAGATGTGTATAAGAGACAGCTATTAGATTGCCCCCAATGACTTCGGCCATATCGGCAAAAATCGAAGCAGTCGATACGACTAAGGGTTTATCCTGTGCGAGTAAGAAATGGGGTAAAATGAACAGTGAAATGAAAAATTGTTTTCTCATGGCCTTATTTTTTTTGCACGAATAAGTGCTGGCTAACTTTTTTTGAAATGACAATTTCCTTGCTATCTCCCAATAGCATTTTGATGGAATCGTCGTAAGCATATCGCTCCACCAATTTTATTTCTGTCCCGAGCGTCAATTTCATTCGGTCAAGGTATTGGAGGAAATCGCTGGTATGATCATGGACACCCACAATAACGCCCTCTTCTGCTTCCTCCATTTCTGCCAATAGAACTTGTTTGCGAAAGGTAAAGACGCCATCTTCATCAGGAATGGGATCACCGTGTGGATCGAAGCGGGGGAATTTAAGATACTCATCAAGGCGGGTGATTAGCTCTCTCGACTGGATATGCTCCAGTTGTTCGGCAATATCATGGACTTCATCCCAGGAGAAATCAAGCTTTTCTACTAGAAAAACTTCCCAAAGGCGATGTTTACGGATGAGGGTAGTGGCGATCTTTTGACCTGTTTTGGTCATGGTAACCCCGCGATAACGTTCGTAATTGACCAAGTCTTTTTCTGACAAGCGCTTGATCATATCGGTTACCGAGGCGGCACTAGTACTCATCGCCGCAGCGATGGCATTGGTGCTGGCTGGTTTTTCCGCTCTCTCCGCAATTTTATAAATGGCTTTGAGATAATTTTCCTCTGTTTGTGAAATGGATTCCATAAATCTATTTGGATGCTTTCACAAAGTTAAGTATTTTTAGGTTAATCTAAAAATTTATTTAGCCAGCATGAAACAAGTTGTAGGTAGAATAGTGTTTTGGAGACTTCTACTTGGGCACTAATTGTAGCATCAATGCAAATTAGAAACAAGATTTTGAAGAGCGTTTCGACTTTTCGGCCATACTATTCGGCCGTTTGCCAACTGGCATTCACCAGCTTGACTCGCTCTTGCCAGAAGTTGCCTACATCTCCTTTTCCTTTTTGGCAGAGGAAAACTTTGGCTCCCTTTTCTCGAGCATAAGGCGAATTCAATTCCCCTATCAACTGAATGTCCTCGAATAAATTGGCAACATCAGTCCCTAGTTCATCATTGATATAGATGATAGCGGTGGGCAAAAAATTAGGATCAATCCAAAGTCGGAAGTTATCAGAAAAACTATTGCAATGGGGGAGGCCTTTGCTTTTGCCGTATAGATTGACGGCACCGGCCTGGCCATAGTTTTCAGCATAAAGAAGGGTGGAGCTTGGGTTATCGGCCTTTTCATAAGCAGTGATAGCTATCGAGGCGAGTGCTTTCCAGCCATTCATATCGGCATAATCTTGCGGTAGGTCATAGATTTTTCCATCTTCCCAGCGCCAAGGGCCATCTAGTCCGATTTCTTCTTTTACCCAATCCCCATAAGTGAGCATCTGATCGAGCGGGAGAATGAAGACGCCCAAGGGGGCAAAAGGAATAATAGATGCGATCATTAGGCAAGGTATAGCTATTTTGGCCCACAAAGGCTTGGCCCAGCTTTCCCAACCCACAGCTCCCGCTGCCAAAAGGACCGGATATATTCCCGCCGCATAATAGCTTTTCCCTTTGAACACCAGAAAGAGTAAGACCACGCCGACGAGCACCATACCTAACAAACGATAGGTTTTCCCTTTTTGGCCAAAGAAGAAGAAAAGTCCACCAAAGAGTAATACCATCGAGGGCATATTGAGGAGTAACTGATCGAGTAGAAAATCGATGGGTTTAATATGAGCCAATTGGCTGGCACTAAGGTCTTCCATATGCCCGATAACCGGAAAGTTATAAGCATATTGCCATAGGAGATTAGGGGTAAAGATGACTAGTGCTAGTACTGCTGCTATGCCTGTTTCCTTCTTCCACAGTAGCGAGCGATAGGAACTTAGTAGCAAAGCTGGAATCAAAGCCAGTAGATAAAAGACTGGCGTATACTTATTGAGTAAACTCAGTCCAAAAGCCACTCCAAAGCCGATGATGTACCTTTTATCCTGTGACTGAATGAAACGAACTAACAAGAAGGTGAAAATCGTCCAAAAGAAGACATCAAAAATGACGGGTTGGAACATCGTGCTAGCTCTCAAATACATGGGGGATACAAGAATGCTCAGCCCCGCAATAAACTGCGCCCATTTTCCTCCGCCCATATCTCGAGCCATCCAAACGGCAAGAATCATCAATCCACACCCCAATAGCATAGGTAAAAAACGAATCATAAAGGGAGAATCACCTAGTACATGCTGTACTAACCAACTGATCCAACCGATTAAAGGGCCATTGGACCAATGACCAAAATGGGGATGCTGCCCCAATTCAAGATAGAGCAACTCATCTCGATGATAGCTATAATTGGCATTGGTTGAAAAGTGTAAGATAAGCTTGGCCAATAGTAATAAGCCTAACTGCGGCCAGGCGATGGGCTTGCGCTGATTGTCCATAATTTGAAAGGTTATTGGTGGATGATTCACCATACTACTGGACAAAGAGAGAGGCCAGAAGTCCCGCCAAGGCAGTCTCGCTGCTGTCTTCTAAACGTCTAGTAGGTGGATGATTCACTTCAAAACTAGCGCAAACCAGCGTAATTTGCCAGGATTAGGGCTGAAAGGGATTATAGAGAGGCTGAGTGGAGAATCAAATGGAACGATTCAACTTAATCACTAATTCGCTCATTTATTTGAGCCCCAAATAATCACCAATCATTTTCGAAAATCGATATACTTCAGTATAAGTATTATATAGAGGAACAGGAGCTACACGCATAACGCCGCCGCCGCTGTGGGACAGATTATCTTCTCGCCAATCGCAGATCACTCCTTGGGCGGATAGGTGGTCAAAAAGAGCCTTGCCTTCTCTTTCGAGGTAGATCGATAATTGGGTGCCACGATGCGAAGGTTCCGCAGGGGTGATAATGCGCAATTGTGCGCCTCGTTGATTGAGATCTTGTAGTAGAAATTCCAGGTAAGCGGTAAGACGCCGGCTTTTTTTAATCATGTTTTGGATGCCGGCTCGTTGCACCATTTCGAGACTGACTAGGTGAGGCGCAAAGGCAATGATTTGGGGCGTGCTGATTTGCAAGCCAGCTGCTCCCGACATGGGGACAAAATCTTTGCGCATCAAGAATCGATCACTTTCTTTATACCCCCACCAACCTGCCAAACGGGGGAAATCGGGATTATTCCCATGTTTTTCATGTAAGAATACCCCACTAGGACCGCCCGGCCCACCATTCAAATACTTGTAACTGCACCAAACGGCAAAATCGACACCCCAGTCATGTAGTGCTAAAGTAACATTGCCGGCAGCATGGGCGAGATCAAAACCGGCGTATGCGCCCACCTGATGAGCTGCTTGCGTTATCTTTTCGAGTTCATAGAGTTGGCCCGTATAGTAATTGATGCCACCCAGCATGACTAGCGCTAATTCACTGCCTTGTTCCTGAATGGTCGCGAGTATATCTTCCGTTCGTAGTAAGTCTTCACCTTCTCTCGGTTGCACCTCTATGATTGCTTCTTCGGGATTGAACCCATATTGGACTACTTGGCTGGCTACCGCATACTGGTCGGAGGGAAAGGCCCCTGCTTCCATGATGATTTTGAAACGCGCTGGAGTTGGGCGATAAAAACTACCCAGCAGGAGGTGGATATTCACGGTCAAGGTATTCATTACGATTACCTCGGTGGCTTGTGCGCCGACAACTTCTGCCAAAGGGCCTTGCATCCGTTCGTGAATATTCATCCAGTTGTCTTCACCTTCAAACCAGCTTTCCACTGCTTTATCTTCCCACTGCTGCAATACTTTTTCTAGTTCAGCTTTTACGCCTTTGGGTTGCAAGCCCAGCGAATTACCACAAAAGTAAATCCCTTTTTGTCCCGCATGTTGTGGATACAAAAACTCATCCTGAAAAGGTCGCAAAGGGTCAGCCTCATCTTGGGCTTGTGCAAAAGCAAGATTTGTCTCAAATTTGATTACCATATAAAAACATCGATTAGAGCGAGCAAAAGAAAGGTGTAACAAGGAGAAGAGAACAAGGTTCAGCCGCTATTAAAATAGGCTACCCTGGCGGGCAAAACTCATGGGGTTCTCGTGTTCCAATAAGCGGCGTTTCATATCCAAACCATAGAAATAGCCATGTAAATCGCCATTTTTTGCAATTACTCGATGGCAGGGTACAATGATGGCGATCGGATTGTTGCGGCTAGCTAAGCCTACTGCTCGGACGGCAGTGGGGTTTCCAATTTTTTCGGCTATTGCAGAATAGGAAGCTGTTCTTCCAAAAGAAATATTGAGTAGTGCTTTCCAGACGGATTGATTGAAAGCGGTGGCCTCTCCCCAATTGAGTTTAAGATCAAATTTCTCGCGTTTACCCTTGCAGTACTCATCCAGTTGGACAATACAATCTTTAAGTGCCGGATGGATAGGCCCCGTTGGACATGGCTTTTTGCTCACCAACTTAACCGATTGAATCCCCAGTGAATCTCCTTTGACTTCTATACAACCGAATGGTGAAAGATAATGCGAGGTGACCATGATGCTTGAGCTATTTGTTGTTGCTAAAAGTACTAAATATTTATTCGTACCTCCAAACAAGCGCTCAATAAAAAAGCCGGCAGAACTATTGTCCCACCGGCATTTTTAACACGCTCTTATGTCATTGAGCATTTAAGCTGAGTATCATTCAATAAACCGTTTTACTTGTTGATAATGATCTGCTGTTGGAGAATTCCTTTATTCGTGCGGAACTCTAGGAAGTAGTTGCCAGTAGGCATGCCTTGCACATCAATTTGGTAACTACCTTGTGTCCAACTCCATTGCTTGATCATTTTGCCATATACATCCCAAAGGATAACATTGGCTTCATCTACTCCTTCTTCAAAAATATTCACGTTCAACTGATCAGATACTGGATTAGGGAATACTTTGATATTAAAGTCAGATTTTGATAAGTCTTGAACAGCAGTAATACTTTGTGGTAATAGTACTGCACTAATCACATGTACAACACCATTATCAGCGGGTATATCTGCTACCGTTACCATCGCATTATTGATCATTACGCCTTCTGCAGTGATGGAAACAATCACATTCTCTCCTTGGAGCGTCATGGCCATTTGTTGATCCGTCAAATCGGTCGATAGTACCTCACCACTTAATACATGGTACAAGAGGATGGTAGCGAGGTCACCAGTAGGATCCATCAACAACTCTTCTACGGTACCCTCAGGAAGTAGGCCAAAAGCATCGTCGGTTGGTGCGAAGACAGTGAATGGTCCTTCTCCAGACAGGTCATCATCCAATTCAGCAGCCAGGATAGCGGCTTCCAAGGTAGTATGCGCTTCACTTTCGAGAACGACATCTAGTACGGTATTAGTAGGTAATAGAACGGCATCAATTACATGAACAACACCATTGTCAGCAGGTACATCTACCACTGTTACTTGTGCATTGTTGATGAATACGCCATCAGCAGTGATATTTACGATTACGTTTTTGCCAAACAGTGTTTCTACGACCATGTTATCAGAAAGGTCAGTAGAGGCGACACTACCTGCCACCACGTGATGTAGTAGAATATTAGCTAGTGTACCAGTTGGGTCTTGTAGCAATGTTTCTACGGTACCCTCAGGCAAAGCAGCAAAAGCATCGTCGGTTGGTGCGAAAAGAGTAAATGGTCCTTCGCTAGAAAGTTCATCGTCTAATTCAGCAGCCAGGATAGCGGCTTCCAAGGTAGTATGCGCTTCACTTTCGAGAA
>CAJXUM010000457.1 GCA_913060855.1 uncultured Lewinella sp.
AGATCAGCCTCGGTCTCGTGGGCTCGGAGATGTGTATAAGAGACAGGCTAAAAACATGTTGCGAACGCTTTTCATAATAGCTTGTTTTTTGGGGTGTTTTTCATTGCTCGGACAAAGTGAAATAACGAGTTTTGAGCAAGGTGAAATGTCTGTGAAATGTGAGCCTGGTACCTCCTTTGCTTTTCCACTAGATGGAGAGTGGGAATTCTATTGGGATACTTTATTATTTCCAGCTGATTTTAAAACAGGAGTAGCTGAAAAGCCCCTCTATACACCTTTCCCAGAAACCTGGAACGATCTAGCAGCGAAAGGGTTTCCCGTCTCCGAATATGGCCATGGGACCTATCGACTAACAATAAAACTTGAAAATACACCACCATTACTGGCTTTTTCGATGCCCGATTTCTATACTTCCTATCAGTTATGGATCAATGGAGAGGAGTTTTCTTCTAATGGGAAAGTAGGAACCAGCAAAGAGACGACCGAACCTTACTGGTTACATATTACCAAACCCTATGTACCACAGGGCGATAGTATAGAACTCGTTCTGCAAATGGCCAACTATACCCACCGAAAGGGCGGCCCTTCTTCCCCTATCCGATTCGGGACAGAAGAATTGATCACCATGGAAAAAAGGAAGATCGATAATTTTGCTTTTGCGCTATTTGGAAGCCTCATGATGTGTGGCTTATTTCTACTGGGGTTGTTCTTTTTTGGACAAGAGGACAAAGCCGTTCTTTTCTTCGCGCTCTTCTGTATTGTACATAGTTATCGTATGATAGGAGCGGGGGACTATCAGTTACACTATTTATTACCGGGTTTACCCTTTTGGATAGCGGTCAAGCTAGAGTATTTGGCTTTGGTACTTACCATCACCCTACTTTGGGAGTTCGTTTATCGGCAATTCCCGGACTTTGTTAATACCTATTTTTTGCGTTTTGTTGAATGGACTACCCTTGGTACTTGTGTCTTTATTGTTTTTGGCCCAGTATGGTTGTTCAGTTACTCGTTGAACTATATCTTCCCAATGTTATTCATCAGTATTCTGTATGGTTTTTATGCCCTGTATAGGGCCTTGAAGGCTACGGGAATAGAGGTGCTTTTTTTAGGCATTGGTTTGCTTTGGCTCCTCCTGGTGGCTATTTTAACGGTAGCTCAAAATTTAGGCTTTTGGGACAATCAGTTCTCGATATTTGCAGCCTATCTATTGTTCTTGTTCTTTCAAACCTTACAGCTCTCTCGCCGATTCTCTTATAGCTTCAAGCGAATGGCCAAAGCTGCGGATGTAGCCAACAAAGCTAAAAGCGAATTTCTAGCCACGGTTAGCCATGAAATTAGAACCCCTATGAATGGCGTCATCGGTACAGCAGATTTATTGAGCCGAACCGACCTCACGGCTTCTCAACAAAAATATGTAGACATTATCCAAAACAGCGGGGACAATTTAGTTCGGATTATCAATGATATTCTAGACTTGTCAAAGGTGGAATCGGGACATATGGAACTCAATACGATTGATTTCTGTGTAGAAGAATTATTGGATGAGGTCCTGAGTTTATTGAATTCACAGGCTGCACAAAAAGGATTAACACTGAAAAAAGAAGTAGCAGCGGAGGGTATAAAGCCCTTTCATGGAGATGTATCTAAGATCCGTCAGGTGCTGATCAATTTGGTGGGCAATGCCATTAAATTTACCAACAGCGGGGTTATTTCCATTATGGTAGATAGCCAAGCCATTGAGGGAGAATCTTCTCGTCGAGTAAAATTTGGGGTTCGTGATACGGGGATCGGTATCTCATCTTCCAATATCAAAAAAATGTTTAAGCCCTTTACGCAGGCGGATGCTTCTATTTCTAGAAAATACGGAGGGACCGGCTTGGGCCTTACTATTTCCAAAAAGCTGGTTGAGCTGATGGGAGGGGCGATTAATGTACAAAGTAAGGAAGGAACAGGCTCCGTTTTCTCTTTTGAAGTGCCATTAATACCAGCTAAAAGTGACACTTTGGTGAAACCCACCGTACTGGCTAATACCGGAGCACAACTACAAAAGGACTTCCCTTTATCTATTCTAGTGGTGGAAGATCATCCCATCAACCAGAAGCTCATGGAGATCATGTTGCAGCGATTCGGCTACGAAACGGATGTCGCTTCGGATGGGCAAGTGGCACTTACTAAAGTGCTGCAGAAACCGTATGATCTGATTTTTATGGATATACAGATGCCGAATATGGATGGTCTGCAAGCCACCCGAGAGATTAGGAAAAAACTACTTAAAAAAGAACAGCCCAAAATTATAGCCATGACTGCCAATGCTTTAGAAGAAGATAAGAAGCAGTGCTTTTCGGCGGGTATGGATGATTATATGATAAAACCGATTAAATTGGACAGGGTCGAAAAAATGATTCGTAAATGGGCCGTATCCTTATAGTTGTTGCTTTATGTTGTGGTGTTTCCTTCTTAACGGCGCAAGTCGAAGGGGAGGAGACCATGGTCGTCCGCAATGGAGGATTGGCGATTGATATTGACGTCTTCGAACGAGAAGCGGTAGCACTGAATGGAGATTGGGAATTGTATTGGGGGCAATTATTGAAACCTGATAATATTGCGACAGCGACCGATCTATCACCCACTTATAGTCGGCTTCCCAAACTATGGAATGGTGCAACGGATAATGAAGAAATGAAATCGGGGAAGGGGTATGCTACTTATCGACTGCGCATTATTTTCGATGAGCAACCGTCTATGTTGGCGCTAAGTTTGCCTGATTTCTATACCTCTTATGAACTTTGGGTCAATGGAGAACCTCTTGCTCACAATGGGAAAGTAGGGAAGGGGAAAGCAAGTACTAAGCCGCATTGGGAGCCCCAGGTGATACCTGTTTCCATCCAAGGTAAAGAGATGGAAATCGTCCTGCAAATGGCCAACTTTCATCATCGATTTGGAGGACTAGGAGAACCCATTTTGCTCGGAAAGAGTCAGATGTTATTCGATCAGCAAGCTTTAATTTCCAATTTGTCATGGGTGATATTTGGCTGTCTTGTGATGTGTGGCCTTTTTCTTTTAGGGTTATATGCTTTCGGGCAGGGCGATAAAGCCACCTTGTTTTTTGCCGCCTTTTGCCTCGCCCATAGCTATCGAATGATAGGCGCAGAGCACTATGCATTACACCAAGCTATACCTGTCCTGCCGTTCTGGTTAACGGCTAAGTTGGAATATATTTCTCTCTACCTGAGTATCTCTTTCTTTTGGGAGTATGGCAGGCAGATTCTGCCAGATGTGATCAGTGAAAAGGCTAACAGATTCGTTCGCTGGCTACTCTATGGCTGTACCCTAATTGTTGTGGTATCACCTATCAGCTACTATGCTTTTACGTTGGAAATAGTCAAGCCTTTACTACTCCTAAGCGTAGCATATGGCACTATTGCTTTATTGAGGACTTCTTACCGAGATTGGCCATCGATGTTGTTTTTTATCGCAGGTATCGCCGCACTGTTTATCGTGCTTTTTGGTACCCTTTTGGATTATATGCGCATTCTGCAACCGAACCCCTTTATTGTATTGTCTGCTTATATCCTGTTTCTATTTTTTGAAACGCTCCATCTCTCCAAACGTTTTGCTGCGGTATACCAAGAAAGAGCGGAGGTCGCGGCGATGGCCAATAAGGCCAAAACCGAATTTTTGACGACGGTGAGTCACGAGATCAGGACACCCATGAATGGAGTCATCGGCATGGCTGACCTGCTCGGACAATTACCACTCAGCCAAGAGGCACAGAATTATGTGGATACCATTAAGTTAAGTGGTAATAATCTCGTCGAAATTATCAATGATATACTCGATTTATCGAAAATTGAAGCCGAACGAATGGACTTGGAATCAGAACCCTTTTCCATCCATGCCTTGGTCAATCAATTGCTGGAATTACTAAAACCTCGGGCCGAGCAAAAGAATTTATTACTAGCGTGTGAAATAGCAGAAGACGTTCCTGAAATTGTTGAAGGGGATGCCACGCGTATCAGACAGATTTATACCAACTTAATAAGCAATGCCATCAAATTCACAGAGCAGGGAGAAATCACGGTACAACTCCGACTGATCAATCAGGATAGAGCAGCTATAAAATGCCAATTAGATGTAAAAGATACCGGTATTGGTATCCCTGCTGATCGCCTGTCAACGCTCTTCTTACCTTTTTCCCAGATAGATGCTTCCATCTCTCGCAAGTACGGGGGCACCGGTTTAGGCCTGGCCATTTCACGCCGCCTCGCCAAACTAATGGGAGGAGATATATCTGTAAATAGTGAAGAAAATAAAGGATCAACCTTCTCCGTCAGCCTGCCGCTCAAACGCAGCACCATTACGGTAGATGAATGGAAATCGAAGCATGCTGAAATACCTAAACGGAACGTGCATCAGTTATTAGCCGAGAAACTTCCGCTTTCTATTCTAGTCGCCGAGGATCATCCTATCAATCAACAACTCATGCAGATTCTATTGCGCAAATTAGGATATGAACCTACGATCGTTGTAGATGGTGCTGGTGTACTCAACCAGCTACAAAAAACGCCTTTCGATTTGATTTTTATGGATGTCCAGATGCCTATTATTGATGGACTAGAAGCGACTCGACAGATTTATTCTTCCTTTTCTCAAAAGGAAATTCCCATTATCATCGCCATGACGGCTAATGCTTTACAAGGAGATCGGGAAGATTGCATTAATGCAGGAATGCATGATTATGTAGCCAAACCACTGACTCCTGGTATCGTAGAAGAGATGATTCGTAAATGGGGAAAAGCAGCTTCTTAGGCTGCTGAAATGAATGGGGCGATAGGCCAAACTATTTCCTGAAATATGCTTCACCAAAAATAGTCAGTATTTGTTGGCGACAAGCGCTTGCTTGTTTGCCGACCTGGATGACGTTTGCTTTAAGGGGCTCGTAGCCAAAGACCGTTTATTAGTAAAACTAGTAGCGAACAAGCCCTAAAACTGTAATTGACAGGACACACTCCCCCCTTTCCCTGCATGAGATGACAGCACCTGCCATTCCGTCAATTCAATCAAGCGAACAGCTTCGGCATTGAGTAGGGGACTTAGTGAATTCAAAATCCGAATATTACCAGGCTTTCCATTGGTATCCACCGTGAAAGAGAGCTGAAGAGACATTCCTTTAAGGACAGACTTTACAGTAACCTCTTTGGCTTGTTGCCTGATAGTCTTATTGAGCTTTCTCTCCCCACCCGCGGCTTTCACGCCCACGGCTTCGATTTGCTGAATACTTTTAGCCTTGATGGTCGTGAAAGACTGCTCCTGGTCTTTCTTGGAGCGCTTCTTCGAAGTATAACCTGAAACGATTACTTCATCTAGTAATAAAGCAGGGTTGGACAACTGTATATTATAAGTGTCATTCTGAATCAGTGGAACGCGTTGCGGGGAATACCCCGTATAGGCAAATTGTACTTCTTTTCCTTCGGCAGAGATAGGCAATTCGAATTTTCCATCCAGATCAGTGACCGTACCCGTACTCGTTCCCGGTACATTAATACTTGCACCTATCAATGGCTGACCACTCTCATCGGTGACCGAACCACTAATGATACGATTAGCCGATAACCGAGACCTTGAGTTGCGGGCTGGATCATCGCTAAACGTTGATTTAGCTTCTTCCTCTATCGCTACCGCTTCCTTTTCAGCAGCGAGGTTTGTTGAGATATTATTAGGCGTAGCTTCATCTGCTTCTGCTGCGGTTTCTGCTGGCTGTGGTTGTGCTATGCTGGTTGGCGTAACTTTTTTGCGTGATGGAGCAGCTTCTTTGGCCCTGTCTCTTATACACATCTCCGAGCCCACGAGACCGAGGCTGATCTC
>CAJXUM010000458.1 GCA_913060855.1 uncultured Lewinella sp.
GCAGCGTCAGATGTGTATAAGAGACAGGCCAATAAGTGGAAATAATTTAGGTGTTCTCATGTAATAATAGATTTGATCTTCCAGGTAGGAAGATGAATTGAAAGCTCTTTGTGTGTCGGATGGGAAAAACTTTGACTATTAAGCCCAGGTAGGGCCTGGGTTTATGCTCCAATCAAATATACTGATTATATAACTGTTTGTAACTATAAAGTCTTGAGATTTGCCGGATCGTTCAATCTTCTAATTTTGCAATTTCTTTATCCAATTGCGTAATTACCGCCTCAATTCCTTGGCCCGAGCCCTTACACAGTTGTATGCCAAAAGTGCGAACACCCACCAATAATTTCAGCACATTCTTGTATTCCTTATCCTTCCGCAGGGCTTCATAATCATTGGCTTTGACTTTCGGCGGTATAGCCTGATCTAGCTCAAAATTTTTAGCGAAATAAGGTAAAACCACAGCTGTACTATTCCCTGATTCAAACCTTTCGAGGCCATTGGTAATACGGAAAATTACTTTTTCGTAGACAGCAACTATGTTTTTCTTGATGGTATCATTACTGATCAGTTCTATTCCTCGCGCCTTCAAAGTTTCATAAGGAGCATAATCGAAAAGCGGTGTATACCATCCAAAGATTTGTGCCATGGCGCTTTCCAATGAATCGTGATAAACGAGATTTTGCTCTACATGATCGATCAAAACATTAAATTGAGCAACTTGAGCTTCGTGTACTTTACTCATCGTTTGTACCTCCGCCAAATTAGTCGCTAAGCTGCTCCTGATTTCAATGAGGGTCTGTAATTCCACGTTCTTGAGTCGTCGCTCTTCATTCCAGTTATTGATCTGAACCGCAATTAAAATCCCAATGACAACCAGCATAATTTCACCAATTGCATAGAGTAAATATTGGGTGGTACGGTTTTCTCGAATGAGCTTTTGTCTATACCGTCTGAACGCCTTTAACATTAGCTAATAAATTGAAAAGGTATTTTGATGGGTCGGGTGGGGAATAGTTTCAAACATACGAAAACCCCAAAACTTCTTTAGTAGAGACATAGGACTAGAAGCGATAAAAATAAACGGGAAAACATTCTCCTACTTCAAATGTATCTCTTCCTCGCGGCAACTCGATAAAGGCATCCGCTTCAACCAAATTGGCAAGATCGCCGGAGCCACGGCCCTCAGCAGGCATGGCTAATAATCGGCCTTCCTTATCAAAACGGGTAGATACTTGGCAGAGATAGGTCAAATCCGGCTTAAAAGTAACCGGCTTTTCCAAGCTAGCGATGGGCAAATTCATGGTATCTAAACCCAAACTATGGCGCAACCAGGGTACAAAATAACGCTGGGTACACATGAAAGAGGAAACCGGATTGCCCGGCAATGCAAACACCAAAGATCCGTTGGGAGCCACCCCAAACCAAAAAGGTTTTCCAGGTCTTTGTTTAATACGATGAAACAACTTTTTCACTCCCAATGCTTCCATTGCAGCTGGGACAAAATCAAACTTACCTTTCGATACACCACCGCTTAAAATCAGCACATCGTAAGTATCCAACATTCGTTTGATGGCCTTTTCAATACGGGCTTGATCATCGACCAAATGATAGGCATCAACTTCAATATTATATTGCTTTAAAGAGGCTTGTAAGCGATATACATTCGATCGACGAATTTGATGCGGTAATGGCTTTTCGGACACATCTACCAATTCATCCCCTGTGGAAATAATAGCTGTTTTGGGTAATCGGGTCACCTTGAGCATCGCCTTACCGATCGTAGCCGCCACTCCCACTTCCGCAGGAGATATCAGTTTACCTGCTGCTACAATTTTACTCCCTTTGGCTCTATCAGTACCCTTTCGATGTACATTCTGACTAGGCTTGATCGCCTCAGTAATAACCTTGGCTACCCCATCTTTGATTTCTAGGTCTTCATAACGGATCACTATATCTACTCCTTGAGGAAGCACGGCACCCGTCATAATTTCAACACAATGGGCTGGATTTTCCAATACGCTTTCTGGATCACCCGCCGCTATCACCTTCTCAATCGGAAAACTCCGATTGCCCTTGGCATAAGTTTCATACAGAATCGCGATACCATCCATTGTCACTCGATCATAAGGAGGAAACGGACGATCCGCAAATAAATCCTCTCGTAAAACCCTACCAATAGCTGCGGTGAGCGGCACTTCCTCTACTGCCAAAGCCAGACTGTGTTGTAGTAAGATATCTGTTGCTTCCTGTACGCTAATCATTAATCGGTATTTTCCTATTGTGAGACTTAACCTCCTATGGTTGACATGGATTCGGTAACGGGTCGATCAAAGCCCCTCCGGCGCTCGGCTTCAAAGCCATCTTTGGCTCGATTGCCTAAAGCTGAAAGAAAGGCTCCTTTCAATTCTTCATCGCTTGCACCATTCCGAATAAAATCCTTGATATTAAAGACCCCATTATCGTACAAGCAGGTTTTGAGCATCCCCTGCGGCGTAAGTCTTATCCGATTGCAACTACCACAGAAAGATCGACTAAAAGCCGCGATAATTCCGATGGTTCCTTTGTGTCCGGGCACCCGGTAATTGGCAGAAGTAGAATGCTTTGGATCAGGAATTTTTTCCAAATCAGGATAGTGTTCTTTTAGATGTTCCACGATTTTAGTCGCATTCCATTTCAAAACAGGATAATGACTACCTTCTCCATTGAAGGGCATTTCCTCTATAAAGCGCATACTGACCGGATAATCCTTCGTTAAGGCAGCCATAGAAATGAGGTCATCTATGTTTTTACCTTCCATCACCACTGCATTGATCTTGGTCGTAATACCACTTTCTATCAATTCTTCAAAAGTCTGCCAAACTGTATCGAAATAATCTCTCCGCGTAATTTCAAAAAACCGCTCTTTATTGAGGGTATCCATACTTAGGTTAATAGACTTAAACCCGATACGCTTCAATTCCGGTACCAAACCTGCCGTTAATGTCCCATTCGTCGTCAAATGCATTTGCTCTAGTCCCTCGATTTGGCTTAGGCGCTCCATAAATTCTAACATGCCCTTCCGGACAAATGGTTCTCCTCCGGTAATCCGAAGCTTCGAAATTCCCATACTAGCCAGAAGTTGGATCGTACGCTCCATTTCCTCGTAGGACAATAGCTCCTTTCTTGGAATGTAGTCAATTCCCTCCTCTGGCATGCAATAAAAGCAACGCAGGTTACAGCGATCGGTCACTGCCAACCTGACGTAATTGATAACTCTCCCGTGATTGTCGTATAGCATGTAGCCTATTCCTTTATTACTTATTACCAAGTCCAAAATAGTCAATATTGATTGACATGGAAGACCTGATTCGTAAATAGTTATTTTAGTAATGGAGATTTGGTCTAACTAGAAGAATACATAAACCGCAACCATTGTTTTACGAAGTAACTAATTCCTGGTCATTTTATTCATTTTTCTTCCATTAAACGCGTGATACTGACAGCAATGATCCATTCCGAACTATTTACTAGGCATGTACTTTTTCATCATCTCGGCCTTCGATGCCCGAGGTCTTTCTCTTACGGGAAGTGGTAATCCCGTTTCCCGATCAAATTCATCCGGCGTAGAAAAAGCAGGTAGTTTGTCTTGGGTTTGGGAGCGAATGGTTTCCATTTTTTGCCGCATCTCCTGGAGGATAGTCAGATAATTAGGATCATCTGCCAAATTCTGGAGTTCTTCCGGATCATTAATGACATCGAATAGCTCTTCTTCGGGTCTTGGTGTATTGAAGACTAATAATTGATCAGGTGTCAACTCCCCCGCATCTCGTAATTGACGCATACTTTCAAAGGTAGGACTTCGCAATGCATCTGCGGGAGGCGTATTAGGTAACTCAGGGAAAAAATTGCGAATGTATTTAAAACTATCTGTCCGCACTGCTCGGGTGTAATCCTCTACATCATGCCAGTGATCCTCTGCATATACAAAGTCACGGATGGCTGCTTCGGGTTCAACTAGCAGCGTGCTAAAATCTTTTCCTTCAAAACTGGAAAGTGGGTCTAGTTGTGCTAACTGAAGAAAAGTCGGCGCTATATCTATCGAACTCACCAAATGTGCATTACTGCTTCCCGCTTTTACTTTTCGAGGCCAACGTAAAATCCAAGGCGTTTTGATACCACCATCATACAAGGTCGTCTTGTCTCGCGGAAAAGGCCTGCCATTATCACTGATAAATAGTACTAGGGTATTTTCTACCGCACCTTGCTTTTCTAATTCCTCCAATACCAGACCCACATAACGATCCAGGCGAGTAATTTCTTCATAGTAAAGCGCAAAATCTCCCCGCGTCTCTTCTGTATCGGGCATATAAGAAGGAACTCGGATATCCTCCAGTGGATAGCCAGGTAGGACGGTGCTATCTTGATAGCCTCTATGTGGGTCAACGGCCGCTAGCCATAGAAAAAAGGGTTGATCTTTGGGCCTCTCTTGCAAAATAGGGATCCAGTTTTCACAACCACTCCCATCGCTTTCTATCGGCTGTTCCTCTCCTGTTGGGGACAATTGAAAGCCTGCTGTTCCCACCTCTTTTATAACATCAAATCTGTCTTTAATGGCCTCTCCCATGTGGTATTTTCCAGCCAGTCCGGTCCAATAACCATTTTGTTTTAGAACCTCGACAAAGGTTTTCTTATCGCCAGGCAAAGGCCAATGCAATTGCTCCGCATCGGTATTGTGGGGATACATTCCTGTAATCATACTGGTCCGACTAGGCGAGCAAGAACTGGTGGTAAGGAAAGCATTATCAAATCGCATACCTTCGGTAGCGAGTCGATCTAAATTGGGGGTGCGAATAGTTGGATGCCCATAGGCGCCACAGTCATTCCAGGCCATATCATCAGCGATGATCAATACTAGGTTGGGGCGAGAATCTGTCTCTTCAGCAACCGGCGTATTACACGCAGTAAAAAAGAGACTTAGTAGTAAAACAGACAAGGGAAAGTATAGCGGCTTCATCGGCATTTGTTTTTCTTAGACGGCTTCTAAATAGTCATTTTGTCTCCGAATATAAGCCTTTTTGCTATTTCATAGTTTCTAAAATCACTAAGGCCTAGACTTCAGAAGTTTTCCTCGGCCATAACAGCGCTAACTTCTGAAGTCTTACCTGACTGTATCAATTATTAGAAGCAACATCCACATTATTAGCATCTTTGAGCAAGTCCTGTAGGAGTTTTTCCATCTCTTTACGAGCATTTACTTCCTCCCTCAATTGCAACATGTGGATTTCAGTACGCATTTTTTTGGCATGGGTAATTATTAATTGAAGCAAGCCCCTTAAGTATTCTTCATCCATATCCCCTTTGAGGATATCAGCAGCTGATTCTTTGGAAAGGAGTGCGTAGCACTTGTTCAATTTTTGCCAGTTTTCAATAATAGTTTTTAGTCTTAGGGTTTCCATCATAGGTTGATTTTTAATTTAGAGAACGCAAAAATTTGGGTGAAAATAGGAGTATGAATTCCCACGCAAATCTAGATCAGATTGCTACTATTAAAACCAAACTTTGAAGAAGATAGTTCCCTATTTAACAGGAGATTGATCAGTCATTTTAAATGCTAAAACACCTCCTTTCATTAGGCTTTCATGATCAAAAAAAGGCTGATCCAGTCGCTTTCCATTTAAACTTACTTCAGCGACATAAAGGTGAGTTGGTGCATTGTTTTCCACCCTTATTTCAAAGGTGTTTCCATTTTCCAATCGGATGGAAGCTCGGTCAATCATAGGTCTTCCGATGGAGTATTCTAGCTTGCCCGGACATACCTGGTAGAAGCCCAGTGCATTCATTACATCTGTCTCTTATACACATCTCCGAG
>CAJXUM010000459.1 GCA_913060855.1 uncultured Lewinella sp.
CAGCCTCGGTCTCGTGGGCTCGGAGATGTGTATAAGAGACAGATATGATATTGCTTCTTTGACAAAGATCGTGGGTACTACCTTGGCCACCATGCAATTGTATGATCAGGGGAAGTTTAAATTGAACAATACATTGTCTGAATTGGGGATAGTAGCTAAATCTTCTACCCTTAGTAAAGTACAGGTACGGAAAATACTCACCCATGAATCGGGCTTACAGCCTTTTATGCCTGTGATTCCATTCCTTTTGCACAGAGACGAAGGAAATGCCGCCTGCGACAGCTTTTTCTGTAAAACACCTACGGAAGAATACACTATCGAAGTGGCCGATAGCTTCTTTTTTAAAGGTAATTATATCGATAGTATTTGGGCTGCAGTGGATGAACTCCCTTTGAAGCGTGCCGGGCGATATCGCTATAGTGATGTCAACTTCATGTTGATGCAGCGATTGGTGGAAAAGCTTTCAGGAAAGAAGCTGGATGAATACCTTAAGGCGGAATTGTACCACCCTTTGGGTTTACAGCATATTACTTATCAACCCTTGCAGCAGTTTAAGTTGGAACAGATAGTCCCTACCGAACGTGACAAACGGTGGCGACAGCGATTGGTGCATGGGTATGTACATGATGAAACAGCGGCCTTATTTGGTGGAGTAGGGGGGCATGCAGGGCTTTTTTCCAATAGCGATAACTTGGCCATCATATCTCAACTTCTGCTGGATAAAGGGAGTTATGGAGGTCGTCAATTCATAAACCCTGAGACAATCAAGCAATTCACAAAATCACAATATGGGACCCATAGAGGGCTCGGTTTTGATACGGCTGATCCTCGGAGTAGATCAGCCTTTAGTCGGGTGGTACCAACAGAAACCTTCGGACACACTGGATTTACCGGGACTTGCCTCTGGGTAGACCCAGAGAACGATATTGTCTATGTATTCCTATCCAATAGACTACATCCTTCCGCCAAAAACCGGCGCTTTTTACGTCGGAAGATTCGTGAAAGAATTCAAGAGGTCGTCTATGATGCCCTTGGTTCTGAAGATGAGCTATGGCCAGACCTGGCCTTGCTTGATTCAAAAAAGCAGTAAAAGATCGGGTGATTTCTTATTGGCTTTTAGCCGGTATACAGTCAGTCGGTGTCTGCCGAAATAGCAAGACATATAAATGACTATTAGATCGGCAAAAGGTTGCAGCTAGCCGCAAGAAAATTGAAAATAATTCAAGATCAACCTATTAATTCATCACCCCCAGTAAGAGCCAATCCGCTAATAACTGCCGATTTCGCTCCACAATAATTCGCTGCTGGTCATAGGTATTTCTAATGTTGGCCAATTCTACATAAACGCCAGGAAGCGTACATTCTCTAAGCATATGAAGATCTCTGGCGGTCACTGTACCCTGGTATTGGCGTTCCTTTTGGTATTTTCTATATTGCTGCTTGACGGTCTTTAGCATTTTCTGTGCTTTCTTTTTGCCGGCATTATTATCAGGATGGTGGTAGAAAAATAAATCAGTCCGCTCTCCTTTGTTTCTAGAGTCAACGTGTATCATGATGGCCGTTTGTTCTGTTACCCCTTGCTTTTGATGCTTTAGATATAACTCATTGATGATATCAGATCGTTGAAATAGCCGCGTTTTTTGCCCTGTAGACATTTTCACCCCTCCCCAAAGGACCTCGTCGGTATCGCATTTGAGGAATTTTCCAGAGCGAATGCCATCATTAGGGTCTCTATTTACCATATAGGCGGTGGCGCCATGAGAGATCAAGTTTCGACAGAAGCGCAGCGCTACATCATAAGCATATTCATCTTCACACAACTTATAATTGCCGCGAGCTCCCATCGCACCCGGATCCGGCCCCCCATGCCCTCCGACTACGTAAAAGACCTTTCCTTTCAATTTGTTGCTGATCAATGGGGTCAAGGCATACTTTTTACCAAAAATGGGGAACTCCCTTTGGCCACTGGCCGATAGCACCTCTTCGGGCTGCTCCATGTCCGGCGGAGGAGGAGGGACCTCTCTATCCTGCTTAGGACAGTTGAGCATGTGATACGGAACCCAAAGTTGCTTATCCTTCTTGAAGGAACTACTTCGGATCCCTTGTTCTTCCATATATTCATTGTATTCTTGAATAGTGATGGCAAGATCCCAATCATCTACCCCTATACTGGATCGAATAGTCTTGCCATTGAAGGCGTAGACCATTAAGGGTAAGGAATAGGTTTTTCCCCTGATTAAACGGGCATTTCGCTTTAGTTTATTCAGGGTATAGAATCGATCAAAGTTGCAGGAATGCTTATCGAGTTGAAATCGACGCAAGATGGAATAAATACCATCTCCAGTTTTTGCTTCCACCTCATAGTAGGAGGGTGTTGCTTTTGTGTTTGCGATGATCAACAAAATTATCGCGATAGATAGGACCAACCTTCTTTGCATGCGAATACTGTTGAATTTTAATCTTCTCTGACAATTTCGTGCTTTGGCCAACTGGACAGACAGCGTCTCAGGTGCAAGAATTGTAACCCAAGGGAACAGGATCTTTATCTAAGGCGCTGACTCAAAACACAAAAATTGCCACAGAATTGATATTTAAAAGGATGACATTTGACTGGGTACTGAAAACCAGATAAATGGGCAGTACTTCGCCACTTCTTGCTCCAAAAATAAGAATAATGTCAAAAGGTTGTAATCTCTAGAAAAAAAATGCTGGAAGAAGTCGCTACAAACCTTTTTCTCTTAATTTTGCGGCAATGCAAATTTTCAAGGAAATAGGGGTGTTGTTAAACAAAGAGCTTAAGCTAGAATGGCGCAATAAGTATGCCATAAGTGGTATCCTATTATATGTAGGGGCTACTGTCTTCATTGTATATATGGCCTTTTTTGAGATGGAGCCCTTGACGTGGGTCATCTTATTTTGGGTGATTATGCTATTTGCTTCGGTCAACGCTATCACAAAAAGTTTTACCCAAGAGAGCAAAAAACGGCAACTATACTTTTATAGTTTGGTCAATCCAACGGCTTTGCTCTTATCTAAAGTGATCTACAATTCACTTTTATTGTTGCTGATTAGCTTTTTGATATGGGGAGGGCTGAGCCTTTTTGTCGGGAATATGGTGGTTAATGTACAGCCATTCTTGATAGCGATCTGCTTCGGTAGTTTAGGATTTGCAGTCACCTTTACTTTTGTTTCTGCTATTTCTGCCAAAACAGATAACAGTGCCAGTCTGATGGCCATTTTGAGTTTTCCATTGATCATTCCGATTTTAGTTACCTTGGTGAATTTATCGAAAAACGCGATTGAACCCCTGGCGAGTGAGGGTGTACAAGGAGATGTGACCATGTTGTTGGCCATCGATCTGATTGTGTTGGGAATGGCTTTATTGCTGTATCCCTATTTATGGCGAGACTAGCAAGGAAAGTAGCGCTGGATAATATGTAAAAAGATTTTTTATGAAAAATATAAGCTGGTGGAAGTGGTTGGGTGTGATCTTGATCGTGTATACTTTCTTAGCGGGAATGTTGGTGCCCTTAGGTCATGGAATCGTGGAGATCAATCCTCGCTCGGTGAAAACCGGAGAGCAAGCCCAATTCACTTTAGTGGGGTATAATAGCCATTATGAGCAAGATAAAGATGGATTAAGAGCTTGGCTTAAATTGGATGATGAACACGCCATTGGTGCCAAGGAAATACGGGTGAAGGGGGATCGGATCCTAGAATTGGATTTTGATATTCCTGCCTATCTGCCTGTAAGTAAAAGAGTACAAGATTTTTCGCTGATCCTCGATAGTGAAACGGATGGGACAGCTGTTCTGCCAACCGCAGTGTTGGTTACTCAGGATTCCATTGATGAAGAAAAAGGAGTATCGGCTTGGAAAAATAGTGCCATCACGGGACTAACGGTTACTACGGGTATGACATTCCCTTTTCGAGCTATTATTTACGAGACCATCCGAAATACCTATTTTCATGTAGCGCTTTGGTTGTCGATGATGTTGCTCTTTATCGCCGCGGTCGTTTATAGTATTCGCTATGTCAGAGACCCACAACCTATTTGGGATAGCAAGGCAAGGGCTTTTACTTCGGTGGGTTTATTCTTTGGCATTTTGGGTTTGGTGACGGGCATGATATGGGCCGCTTATACTTGGGGAAAGCCTTGGAGTAATGATGTCAAACAGATCACAACGGCGATTGCCTTGTTGGTATACCTTGCTTATTTTATCCTGCGTTCAGCTTTTGAAGATCCTGAGCAGAAGGGGCGTATTTCAGCAGTGTATAATATTTTTGCCTTTGTGCTACTCATTCCCTTGATTTATGTGATTCCTAGAATGGTCGATAGCCTACATCCAGGAGCAGGAGGGAATCCAGCCTTTGGTTCTGAAGACCTGGATAGTACGATGCGTATGGTGTTTTATCCGGCTATTATCGGATGGGCACTAATCGGTGCGTGGATCGCCAATTTGCAGTATAGAATGGACGCGATTCGAGAGAAATGGATTGAGAACTTGGATTAGGAATAACTTTCCGTATTTGGTAGAAACATCATCTTTTCAAAATAACTATGTATTACTATTTGCAATGCTATTTTTTTTGTTGCTTTACAGGCTGAAAATGGCACTTATAATAGTGGTAAAGAAGATTGACTTATGAAAAAAATTATCTTTTTGACCCTGACTTTGAACCTACTATTAAGTGATGTGTTGTTTGCCCAAGATAGGACACCAGATTTTATGAGGAGTGTGGGCAAGATGTATGTAGTTGTAGCCGTTATTGTAGCTGTTTTCTTAGGAATTGTATTATTTCTAACATATTTGGACAAAAGACTAACCAGATTAGAGAACCAAATTCACGACAATGACCAAAAACAGTAAAGCCTCAGAGGGCCTACGGTTTTACCAAAGTGTGCAGAACTACTTTGATAAAGCAGCAGCCCATACCGGTTTACCCGACGGCTTATTAGAGCAGATCAAAGCCTGCAACGCCGTTTACCAAATGCGTTTCCCCGTCAAAATTGGGGATAATGTACAAGTGATCGAAGCCTACCGCGTACAGCACAGCCATCACCGCTCACCTACCAAAGGAGGAATTCGCTACAGTAATCACGTCAATCAGCAGGAAGTAATGGCTTTGGCCACGCTTATGACCTACAAATGCGCGATTGTTGATGTACCTTTTGGCGGTGCTAAAGGGGGAGTGAAAATCAATCCCTGGGAATACACTCAAGATCAATTAGAGCGAATTACACGTCGCTACACCACCGAATTGATCAAGAGAGATTTTATCGGACCATCTATCGACGTACCTGCTCCCGATTATGGAACTGGAGAGCGAGAGATGTCTTGGATTTATGATACCTATCGAACTTTTAAAGGCAATGATATTGATGCAGCGGGTTGTGTAACTGGGAAACCGGTGACCCAAAACGGTGTTAGAGGACGAACAGAAGCCACCGGCCGAGGTGTTTTCTATGGTATTCGCGAGGCTTGTTCCTTCAAAGAGGATATGGCAGCCCTAGGACTAGAGAAAGGAACGGAAGGGAAAACAATGGTAGTGCAAGGTCTCGGAAATGTGGGATCACATACGGCCATTATTTCTCAGGACGAAGGCGGTATTAAGATTATCGGCGTATCAGAAGTAGAAGGTGCGATTTATAAGCCCACTGGCATTGATATCCACGAATTATTGGCTTACCGCAAAGAAACGGGTTCGATTATCGGATTCCCTGGTGCGCAAAGTTTTGATAAAAAAGATCGCTTGGCCGTCATGGAGTTTGAATGTGATATTTTAGTGCCAGCAGCACTGGAAAATCAGATTACAGCGGAGAACGTACAC
>CAJXUM010000460.1 GCA_913060855.1 uncultured Lewinella sp.
GAGATCAGCCTCGGTCTCGTGGGCTCGGAGATGTGTATAAGAGACAGCCTTTAGGTATTTACCGGTCAACCAACCACCTGCTAGTGGACTGTATGGGAAGACGCCTAAGCCTTCACTGATTGCCATCGGCAATATTTCTGATTCACACTGTCGCTTGAGCAGATTATACATCGGTTGAAGGCAGGCGATTGGAGCCCAGCCATTACGTTCTGTGATGGCGATGGCCTTCATCACTTGCCAGGCAGCAAAATTACTCAAGCCCAGGTATAGCACTTTTCCTTGGCGAACGAAATCGTTTAAGGTGGACAGGGTTTCTTCTAGTGGCGTTTCTTCATCGAAATGATGAAGATAGAACAGGTCGATATAGTCCGTCTGTATCCTTTTAAGGCTTGCGTCGAGCGACTTGATTAGGTGAAACCGACTCAGGCCTCGTCCATTTACATCGGTAGAAGTGGGGAAATAGGCTTTGGTAGTGATAATGACTTCTTCTCGATGGTCTTTAATTAATCGACCTAATATTTTTTCGGATTCTCCTTTTGCATATCCGTTGGCACAATCAAAGAAGTTGATGCCTTTATCCCGGCAAAGGCCGTAGAGTTGTTGGCTCATAGCCTCATCGGCTTGGTCACCGAAGGTCATCGTGCCGAAGCAAAGAGAAGAGACTTTGACACCTGCTTTACCTAATCTTTTGTACTGCATTACAATTGGGTTTTAGCTTGCCGCTCAATATACTAAGTAATAGGCATTATGTAACAACTGATGAGACTCAGCAGGATGGAGAAAAAATCGGAACTAGACCAATGAATCCACTCTCTAATTTTGATAACAAGGTGTCTTGCAAATTTTTCAAGCCTTACCATTTGATAGTTACTGGAATGAAAGCTTCCTTTTCCTTCCATGCTTTCATCAAGTTCAAGTATGCTAAAGCTTTCATTTTGGCGTTGCTAGCAGGCATTTTGTTAGCCAGTTGATATGCCTCACAGTACTGCCCAAATTTCGAATGGGCTGTTACCAAAGCTTCCAGCAATATCGCTTGATTTTCCAAGCCATTAATAGACTGCACTATTTCCTCTAGATCAGTGACAACTTTATGATTATTGAATTGAACCGCTGTTCGTACAAAAAGACTAAATGTAGCAGCTTGTTTAGAGGGGTCCTCGATCTGCCTCCCGATTTTTATTACTTGTTGCCAACTTGCTTGGTCATCAATCCTAGCGGCGGTGACAGCTATGGAATTCAAAGCCACATTTTGGGATTTAGCATCTTTGATTTGTTGAGTAGTATTTAAGGCATGTTCCAAACCTTCTCTACTTCCTAGCTTTGCTGCTTCACTGATAATTCCCGAAAGAGTTCTAGATTGGGAATTTGCGTCTTCGATTCGATAAGCCAGTCTTGTGGCTTGCCGAAGGTAGTCTAGTGCAAGAGCGGTCTTCTTCATCCCCTTGGCAATGCTAGCAATAGATTTGTAGGCATTGGATTGTCCGCGAGGGTCTTCAATTTTATTAGCGGCATCTGCCGCCAAGCCTAGAAAGGTTAAGGCTAGGGTTGTATCACTAAACCGTAGGGTTAAATTGGTAATGGCGTTAATGGTGTTAACTCGTGCAGTAGCGGCATCGATATGCTCTGCCAGCTTCGTGGCCTGCTTGACATAATTCAAGGCTAAGGTTGTATCACCAGTTCTAGCTATGGTTCGTGCAATAGCAGTAAAGGAATAGGGGGGAAGCTTTATAATTTTAATCAGATTAGCCTGTTTTGCAATTTCTTGTAATAATTGAAGAGCCTGGCTGGTATCCCCAAGTTGCAAAGCAACTTGAGCGGTGTTGTTAATGTTGTCATATTGTGACGTAGCATCCTTAATCCTTTGCGCTGCAGCAGTAGCTCGTTGCAACAAACTTTGGGAAAGAATTGTATCACCCTGCTTCGCCACATCTTTAGCAAGGATAAGAAAAGCATCGGTCTGTTGACTTGGGTCGGTCATCTGCCCAGCCACTTGTATTGCCTGCTCCAAATTATCCCTTTTTCCAATATCAAAAGATGATTGATGGATGGCTTGAAGAATCTTGAACTGCGATTGCCTTTCTTTAAATTGATTGGCAAATTTTGAGACTTGTTCTAATAATCCTAGCGCTAAGGGGACATCGTTTATTCGGCCAATGGTTTGGGCAATATCACGAAATGATCCGGCACGAACCTTCTCATCTTTAATGTTAAGAGATGACTTCATCGCTTGCTGCAAACACGCTAAAGTAATAGAGCTATTGCCTACTACGGCCGCCATGCCTGCAATGTTTCTAAGCCTAGCGCGTTGAACGTTTTCATTTTTAATCTCAAGGGCTGCAACATAGGCTTGCCGAACAAAATCAATGGCTAAGGTAGTGTCGCCGATTCTTGCTGCTGTTCCAGCAAAACCAGATATAGTACTGGCACGAGAGTTCAAATCCTTGATTTGGCTAGCCACTTTTACCGCTTTCCGTAAGCAAGTGATTGTACCGAGGGTATCTCTAAGGCTAGCGGCAGATTGTACCAGTTTATTTAAAGTAGCGGACTGAGATCGCACATTCTCATCCTGTCCGGCGACCGCCAAAGCTCGTTGTATGTACTTTAGTAGCCTTGTTGTATCATGGATTTGAATTCTGGACCGAATAATTGTCGAAAATGCCCCTGATTGTTTAGAGGGGTTTCGGATATCATTGGCAAACTCCATAGATTGCTGAATGTAAGTTATCGCCCGCGTCGTATCACCCAGCAGAGCAGCAGCTCTAGCTAGAGCTTGAAAGGCGGCATATTTTGGATCTGAATTTTCAATTAGATTGGCTGCATCTATCGCAGCCTTAGGAATGACATTATACCTATTAACAACCTGTGAACTTGTTAAGTCTCTAACAAGCTTGACGTACGCCTGATCCTTTGCATTCGTATCATTTATTTCTACGATGGTGGCATAAGAAAAGCGAACATCAATAAGCTGAAGATTGGGCAATATCTTTTTTTGTTCACTTATGCTAAGTGATCCTAGGATCAGACTTTCTAATGCATTTGGGATTTCTCGGTCAAAGATGTACCAATTGGTTTTTGGAACATAGACCCAGCTTAGCACCATAAAAATAGCTAGAAAGGCGACAGAAAATTGGAGCGCGAATCTTTGTCTGGCAGCCTTTAGCAGTTTTTCCTTCCACTTTTTATTTTTTCCCCATCGTATGAGCTGTCTTTTTTGTTGATGATGAATGAGACTGTATTCTTTCCATGACGGTAAAAAACGTCCTCTTTTCTGATTTGCCAGCCATTCATTGGTCCGCTTGTTTAGAATTTGGTTAGCTCTTTCTACTTCATCTAAGGTACGGCCGATAAGATTACATAGTGGTAAGATTAGCCGTTCATGCGACAGTTCATAAACCTCTTCATTCTTCGAACTTATCGTTTTGGAAACCAACCTTAAATCAACAAGCCAATTTAGTATAGTAGGGAGTAAAATTGTGAACTGATTATCAGCTAATTTTTGTTGAATTTCCGCTAGTTTGAGTTCTCCGGCACGAACATTATTGTCTAAATCAATAAATGTTAGCAAGACCTTCAGCGCAGCCTGATCAGTATTATAATAATTAGGAGTTTCAAGTTGTTCTTGAAGAAAACGTTGTAGCAAGCCTTCAATACCACCCAGGCGTTGGAAAACAGTACTCGTAAAAGCTTTGTCATGGCTTTGTTGAGCTTTAATAATAAAGGCAATGATTTGTATGTCTGCAGCTGAAATGAGCCCATCTTCTTTGGATGTTAATTCCTCTCTACACAACTCTTGTACAAAATGTTCATCATATTCCATTCCCTCTGCCTCAGCTATAACATGAAAAATAGAAGCTGCTTGTTGTGCAGTGAATTTGTCTAGATCAAAATAATTATAGCGTGCACGAAGCGGATAGTCCAATATTTTTTGAATTTCATGCAAACGTCCTAAAAAATCACGTCGTAGCGATAAGACCATCCTTAGTTCTGGCAAGTCTTTGTAGCACTTCTGTAATTGACTAATAAAAGCTTTCCGATTTTCTTGTGTCTTTTGATGTGTGAAAAATTGTTCAAATTGATCTAGTATTAGAACAAGGCCTTCTTTCGTCGTATGACCCAGAGCGACTTGTATTGTACTGTACAAATCGATTTGCTGAATTTTTTTCAGGCTGCATCCTAACTGTTGACTTAAGGCCTTTTTTATAGAATCCAAGGGAGGTTCATTGGTCAGCTTTACGACTACACAACTCAATTTTTTTTGCTCTAGTGCTGGATGTAAACCCGCTCGCAGAAAGGACGTCTTCCCACATCCAGATTCTCCACTCAATACGCCAAAGCGAAAACCGGATTGCATAATGCCATTTAGACAAGTTTCAATATCGTCGTTTCGCTGCAAAGCCTTGAATATATCAGCATCATCAAAATTGAAATGATGCAAACCCTTAATAGGGGAAAGAGTAGAGTCGTTGACTTTTAGCCATTTAAGCTTTAAGTTTTTTTGAAGGAGTTGTCGGGTTTTATTGAAAATTAGCCATGTAAATAGGATAAGACTCCCGATAATTATCGATAACCTGGATTGAAGTAATTGCCCTGTTAATGCCTCGTCTATCTCAATCCATTCTGTGAAATAAGAAAAGCTTAGTAGCAAAATGATGATAGCAAGCAACCAGATCAATGCGTTTTGAGCCGGTTTTCTGAGTGTTTGAGTCAAGGTGTAACGCAATGCATAGGTGACGTCTCTAAAGGTTAGCTTAGGGGGTATGGAGGAAATTGCCTTTGCGTTCGTATGAAAAGTCTTATTAGAAATTCGTAATAGGGACTGATTAATTTTATTCTCTCTTAATTGCAGTTTATCAACATCTTCCGTATTAGTCCTTCTTGCCTGTTGAAGTTTATGGAATTGCCCTTCTAACAGAAGCAGTTCACTGTTTAAACTTAGCTTGTTTTGAGTCGCTTCCTTCAGTAGTTGAATGGCTTCAGCAGTTTCATTTTTAGCCAAAAATTGTTTGAGTTGTTCTTCAATGTTCATTCCACTTCATTTGAGCAAGATAGAAGAGGTAAATATACATAAAGATTCTTATGGTTTTCTGGTCATGAAGATACTTGACGGCTTACTTAGATCAAGTGGATTGGTATCATTTAAGGAAATAGCAAAATAGCTAAAGGATAATCGATTAGATTACTGGGGAAGTAGTGAATCACGAGTAGGTAAGAAAGCAAGATCAAATCAGGAGAAGAGCAAGTAGCTTATATCTCATCAGACATAAGCTACTTGTTGATAAATTTACGCTAGTAAAGTCGTTTTATCACCACATCTACGCCAAAGTTAAGGAAGATGCGTGCGGAATTCAATTGCTTTTGCTCACCATTAAACTCGCGGAACTGTGGCCCCCATTGACCACCTACACCCATAAAGAAGGGTGAGTTTTTGATGTTCCAATGCAGTTGCAAGCCCGGCTTCAATACATTCTTGAAAGAAAGCTGGTTCTCTCCCTCGATTTCACTATCAAAAGAGAACGTCATCAGGCTACCCAGGTCTATTATTGATAAAAATAGGCTAAATGATTGTGATTTTTTACCTCTACCAATCAATTTACTGAAAGATAAACCCACTGGAATCGTCGGGGCAAAGGAGGTGAATTCTTCTTTACTGCTTAGCGGGGCTCCTTCCAAAGTTTCTTGGCCAATCGATCCCCCCACATAGCCATTGATATTGGCAGTGAAAGGTTCACGACGTTTCACACGTGAACTGCCAGGTGGCTGTCTCTTATACACATCTCCGAGCCCACGAGACCGAG
>CAJXUM010000461.1 GCA_913060855.1 uncultured Lewinella sp.
CCTCTTCGTCGGCAGCGTCAGATGTGTATAAGAGACAGGTATATTTCTGCTCAACCCACAGCGAAAGATTATCGGCAAAGATCTGAACTTAGTTGACCTGGTACCCATAATCCAACAAGATATTCAAGCCGTGGTATCCAAATAAAGAACTGCACGAAGTGTCAGAGCATGAATAGTACAGGTAGTAGATTCCTTAGCAATATGCAAAAGCACGGAAGTGAGACGTATGGCAAGCGTAAACTTTTCAAACCCCAAAAGCACCTAGACTAGAATCCAATTATAGCTCAGGTTATCGCTTACATCTGTTTAGATTCCATACATCTTCCCATTTAGAAATTACTTAAATTGGGCTTTCATTGCCTCTGTATGATAAATTAGTTAATCCATTATGTTGTCGTCAAATCCGTCAAGAAAATACGTTCTTGGTAGTTTTCGTCTTCGTACACTGCTGAGTTTACTGCTCTTTTTGGGAATAACAATCTCCTCCTTCTCTCAAGAAAAAACTCAATTTCGCACCTATACTCAACAAGATGGGCTTTCAAATGATTTTATACGACAGGTAGGTCAGGATCACCAAGGTTTTTTATGGGTCGGTACCGAAAATGGACTTAATCGTTTTGATGGTAGTCAGTTTTTGGAATTTCGGTATGATCCCGAGGATGCGGGTAGTATTTCAGACAATTTCATCAATCATATTTTTGAGGACAGTCGAAAACATTTATGGATCGCTACTCGAAGTGGGCTCAACTTATTGAATCGAACCAATAGTAGATTCGAACAGATACTCCCCCTGGATGATGAGGAATCAAATGATGATACCCAGATCCTTCAAATTTATGAGGATAGTAAGAAAAACATTTGGGTGAGTAGCCTAAACAAAGGGCTATTCAAATTGATTCTTAAGGACGAAGAAAATGCTAACAGTAGTGCTGCTTATACCATAGAAGTACCAGAAACTGGTCTTCCAAAAAACAATCCCGTCACCAGTTTCTTAGAAGATGATCAAGGACACTTATGGTTGGGTACCGAACAAGGATTGTACAGTCTTGATCTTGAGACTAATACCATCATTCAACAAGTTATGTTGAAGAAAGATGGGCTTTCAATCTCACTCCCCAAGGTCATCGGAATGAGCATGGATAGCAACAGGCAACTTTGGGGTTTGTCAAGTACCGAAGGGCTATTTCATCTCCAATCAGCCACGGCTGAAGCAAAACTTTTTCCGATCAGACCTTATCAGGAAGCATCTCAAGAACGCCGTGTTCCTATCGAAGAGGAGTATCATTGCTTTCTATTCCGAGGAGATAAAATTTTGGTGGGTACTAACTTCGCTAGTTATCAAGTTGACTTATCAAAGAAAACCTACAGCAGAATCACTTTTATACCTGAGGGAGCGAGCAATTCAACAAAGGAAATTGCCAAGTCCTTTTTTCTTGACCAACAAGGGCAGCTTTGGGTTGGCACCTTAGGCAATGGTCTCTATCAGGAAACTACAGTATCCGATATCTCTCAATTTTATCAACATGATCCACTCAATTCGACTTCAATTTCTCGGGGAGCTGTCCGAACGATTCAGGAAGGTGATTCCGGCTATTTGTGGATGGGGATATACCGGAGCGGAATAGATCAATTTAAGTTGGATAAGGAGGGGCAATTGATTAAAACACGAAGCATCACAGCTGAAAACACAGCCACAAATACGCTCTTAGACAATGAGATTATTGAGATCATTAAGGACCAGAAAGGATCACTCTGGATAGGTACGAATGGCAAGGGGCTTAATAAATTAAATCCTGCCACCGGCCAATTTGAAGCTTTTGTACACCAAGAAGAAAACCAGGAAAGCTTATCCGGCAATCGGATATGGGGTTTATGTGAGGATGATTCTGGTTTTATCTGGGTAGGTACTTTCCTAGATGGCCTAAATCGACTTGATCCTAAAACGGGAACCGTGAAACGGTTTCTACATGATCCAAACCATCTCAATTCTTTATCGAATAATCGAGTTAAAACGATTTTTAAAGATCGAGAAGGGATCATTTGGATAGGAACCAATTCGGGCCTAAACGCTTTGAATCCAAAGACAGAAGAATTTCAACATTATTTTCATGATTCCAATGATCTTAATTCCCTGTCCAATAGTCACATTTGGGTCGTCTTCGAGGATCAAAATAACGATCTCTGGATTGGTACGAGCCTAGGATTGAATCGATTTGATCGACAAGGCAACCGATTCGATCGCTACTATGAAAATTCAGGCCTACCGAGTAATACGGTCTATGGAATTTTGGAAGAGGATAATGGGACGATTTGGGTTAGTACTGATAATGGGTTGGCACGAATGCAGCCTACCCAAACAAAGGTCAGCTCAGCTGCAACCACCTTCTCATTCGAGGCCTTTAAAAAAGAAGACGGATTAGGAACGAATAACTTTTTACCCAAAGCCTATTACAAATCCCCATCCACCCAGCAGCTCTTTTTTGGATCAACTGAAGGCCTAGTCGTGGTTAATCCAGGGCGCTTCCGACCAGATACTTCTGCCCATAAACTGGTACTCAGTTCGCTGTCCAAATTTAATCTCCAATCCGAAGATGACAAGCCGATCATTGATCAATTTGTGGGAGACAAAGATCGAATTAATATTACCCACTTGGATCGGGTTTTGACTTTGACTTTATCAGACCTAGATTGGAATGTCAACAGCCAATGTCGGTACCAGTATAAATTAGATGGTTTTAGCGAACAATGGATCAACTTGGATGATAACTTAGAATTTACATTTACAAACCTCAGTCCTGGAAACTATAGGTTGATGGCTAGGTGTGAAAGTGTTGATGATGCCGCTCAAACAGATATAACTTTATTACAGATCAATGTTGCACCTGCCTGGTGGAGAAGCAGTTGGGCCAGGGTACTTTATGCAATCGTTTTTTTGAGTTTGATCATAGCTTTGTATCGGTTCAACCTAAATCGCCAATTACAAATGCAGGAAACTACACGACTGCAAGAATTAGACGATCTCAAAAATCGGTTATACACTAATATTACCCATGAATTTAGAACACCACTAACTGTGATTCAAGGTATGACCGAACGGATTAAAGGGCATGACAAAGAAAGGAAAATCATACAACGTAATAATACAGACTTGCTCAATCTGGTTAATCAAATACTAGAGCTGCAAAAGGTAGAGTCAGGAAAATTAACCCTAAATATGGTGCAAGGAGATATCATCTTCTACCTGCGTTATATCTTAGAGTCTTTCAACTCCTTAGCAGAAGACAAAGGCATTCAATTGCACTTTCTTAGTCGTGATAGAACATTGGTGATGGATTACGATAAGGAGAAATTACTTCGGATCATTTCCAATTTGTTGTCAAATGGAATCAAATTCACACCGAAAGGCGGAAATGTATATTTAATGATTGATAGTCAAACGACCGTGACGGAAGAGGCCGCCTCGGAGGCAGAACAGTCTTTCGTTATCATCAGTGTTAGAGATACGGGTATTGGTATCCCTAAAGAAAAACTACCTTATGTCTTTGACCGCTTTTATCAAGCGTCAAGGGAAGACTATAGTTACAAAAACCGTGACCAGCAAATCGGGGAAGGTACTGGAATAGGAATGGCCCTGGCTAAGGAATTGGTGAAATTTTTTAACGGGACCATAAATATAGAAAGTCAGGTAGGCCAAGGCACTACTTTTAAGCTGAAGCTACCTATTATACGGCAAGCGCCCAAGATCACTGAAGATCATATTCCCGAAATAAGTAGTCCTCAACCTGCCGTATTGGTTGACACTTCAGTCCAGCCCAAAGAAGCAGAAGTCGTGCTGGGGTCGGGGCTAGATGAAATGCCAAGTCTATTAGTCATTGAAGACAATCCCGATATCGTCACTTATATCAGTGCACTATTAGAAAATGATTATAGGGTTCAAACTGCTCCTAATGGACAGGTCGGTATTGACAAAGCACTTAAGCAAATCCCCGATATAATCATTAGTGATATTATGATGCCCCATAAAGATGGCTTTGAAGTCTGTGAGACCTTGAAGAACGATGAACGAACTAGTCATATCCCCATCATATTACTTACGGGAAAGATAGACGTAGATTCACGAATGGCAGGATTGAAACGAGGTGCAGATGCTTATTTGACGAAGCCTTTCCATCAAGAAGAATTATTTATACGACTGGAACAATTACTCGCCCTAAGGTGGCGGCTACAACAACGATATCAATCTCCTGGCACCTTACCTCCATCTACGGAGCCAGCTATACAACAAGAGGATATCTTTATGACTAAGGTCCGAAAGACCATCGAGAAGCGAATGAAAAACCAAGATTTTAGTACGCCAGAACTGAGTAAAGCCTTAGGCATGAGCCGTTCTCATTTACACCTCAAGATTAAGGCACTTACGAACAGTTCAACCTCCCACTATATTCGTTTAATTCGCCTTCAGAGAGCTAAAGAACTCTTGGAGAATACCGATGATAAGATTACAGATATTGCTTTGAAGGTTGGCTTCAGTCGTCCAACCTATTTTTCTCGCCTTTTTTCTGAACAATTTGGTAAATCACCTAGGCATTTTCGATAGTAAAAAAAATATCAATGGGCTGAATTGAGGTCTGCCTCAATAAGGGCAGAAACAAATGTACAGTTTCTACCCTGGTCTGCTTTAAATACGCTCTAGCCATAAAATGGCAAATGAATTGTAGCTATTCTGTCCGGGTATCACTCTTCCAATAATCAAGATTTTTTTTTGAGGATCAGCCAATTATATTGACCAAAAGGCTTGATCTTCCTGGGCCCTTCTCAAAGTGCAGGAAAAGGCTGCCGTCGGGGATGCTGAGGAATATAAAACACTTATTTGCAACAATAGTCCACGCATTTATCCCCTAACTCCCAGATCTTTGTGTCAATAGACTATTAGATACTTTAATCATGAAATACACACATCAATCTACGGCCGACGATGGAGGTACAATCGATAGCGTATTTCCGGGAGCCCCGATCTCAGCGGAAAATGTAGGACCTGGTCTTGCCCACCTAAGGAAGGCTATTGATATAGATTTTCTTTATTTGGACAAGTTATACTGTCATTTACATCAGCATCCGGAGTTATCTTTTCACGAGCTAAAAACCTCCGAACGGATGGCGACTGAGTTACGATGCATCGGTATGCCAGTCACTGAGAAGGTTGGAGGATATGGGGTGGTTGGGGTTTTAAAAAATGGCCCGGGCCCTACCCTACTCCTTCGAACAGATATGGATGCCTTGCCGGTGACGGAACAAACCGGAAAACCTTATGCTAGTACGGTGACCATGGAGCATGAAAATGGACAGAAAGTTGGCGTTATGCATGCTTGCGGCCACGATATGCATATGACAGTCTGGACGGGCACGGCAAGATTGTTGGCTCAGTTAATGGACGATTGGAAAGGCACCCTCGTTTTTGTAGCACAACCAGCTGAAGAACATGGTGCTGGTGCTAAAGCAATGTTGGATGATGGCTTGTATGAGCGATTTCCACTGCCTGATTATGCGCTCGCTCTTCATGTCAATGCAGAACTTCCTGCAGGTGTATTGGCTTATACGCCAGAATATACCTTTGCCACTGTTGAGATACTCGATATCATCGTATATGGAAAAGGAGGACATGCAGCCTTTCCCCATACCACTATTGACCCCATCTTACTGGCGGCTCGTATTGTAGAAGCTTTGCAAACTATCCGCTCAACAGACCCTGTCTCTTATACACATCTCCGAGCCCACGAGACCGAGGCTGA
>CAJXUM010000462.1 GCA_913060855.1 uncultured Lewinella sp.
TCTACACTATCCTCTTCGTCGGCAGCGTCAGATGTGTATAAGAGACAGAAATTTAACTTCAGAAACCTGCAAAGGAACTTGTTATATCCGACACGATGATCAACCGAATAAAATGAGTCCTACATCTACATCCTTGGATCATAAACATTAGAAAAACGCCGATCAATAATGCCTTGAGAGATTCTCAGTAACTGACTTTCTTTTTGGAAAATATGGCGTGGGCAATGCCGAAAAAAGACCTTGAATTCATGAATAAAATGAGCTTGATCATAATAGCCAGCTTCCAAGGCCAGCGTTGTAAGGTTTTTCTGATTGGCTTGCTGTTGTAATTGAAGAAAATGATTGAACCGCCAAATGCGTGATACTTGTTTGGGGGTAAGTCCCATTTTGGCCAAAAAATGCTTGTGTAAGGTTACCTTACTTACACCAAACTCAGTGAATAAGTCTTGAATCTTGAGGATTCCTTTCCGATTCATAATGTAATTGAGCTGTGCTCGAAAGGTTTGATCGATATAAAATAGTTCATCGAACAAAGTCAGGATGAGTTGTTCCGCCAACGTAATTTTGGCTTGATTATCTCTAGCCTTTAAGATAGATTGTATAAGACCGCGGCCCACCTTATTAAGTGAGAATACGCGCTCTAGTGGTAATACTTTATTGGTTAACTGATTGGGCGGAATAGGGAAAAGATGGGCAAAAGCAAAAGGCTTGAACCGGATACCAAAAATCTCCTGTGGTTGAGTAATGGAAAAATAAGTACCGCTTGTTTTTTGGCCTACGAAGACAGCTCCAGCAGGTAAATTTTGCTTTTCGACGGAGTGAACAGAAAGAAATTGTACGGGATCTTCACTGAAGATAATATCAAATGAGCAATCCGGAGCCAATAGCTCATATTGCTGATTCACTTCTTTGGGCTGTAAAGTCAACCTCCAAAAGCATTCGATATGTCGTGAAAAACTTGCCTTGGGCTGGAATTCACTATAATCCATACATTCCTATTTAACTTATGCTCCTAAAGACGTTCTTTCAAGTGAAAGGTTGTCTGTGTAATAGGATGCGGTAAAAGAGATTTTAGGTGTATGGAAAGCCGCTGTTTGAATAACTAGATGGTTTCCAGTATTTTGGTGTTTTCCACTCTCAAGATGAGGTATGGTTGCTTTTTGTTGGCTTCCTTCATGATTAGCCAAAAAGGTTTATCCAAAATGAGCTGTTTAGGAATTGGCGGTCCACCTCTTGTTAAAAGCATCATGGCCTCATTCTCCACTAATGCACCTTGGTAATTCATTGATAATTTGATCTGTTCGGTCATTTCCGCAATATAGAGGGGCTTTATTTTCCGATTGATGAGTTCAGCGCCGATGAGTTCCTTATAATCCCGGTGATAATCGATTTTGACATTAGGAATTTGGAGCACATCAATAGCATGAATGGAGTACCCTTTACTGACTTTAGCGCTTCGCAAGAAATGAAGAATTTCATCCATACTTGCGCCATCATTACCCTTGATAAGATAGATTTCATCTAACTCATCTCTGGATGCCAAGCCAATTACAAAATTATCATCATTATCATAATCTATGAGTTTAGCACCACTATTCTGATCACTTGCAATGGTAAACCCTTTCACGGGAGTAGACTTGAAGGTCATCTCTACTTCTTTGAAATCTACTTTGTGGCGAAAATTTTTAGTCAAATAACTAAAGCAAATGAGGTCACTTGGAAGGAGGGTAATAGCTGAGAGTGAGTCGGTGGTTCTTGCCTGAAACTTTTCTCGTAATTTATCTCTAATCTGATCGATCGTTTCTTGACCAAAACCGGATTTGACAAAATAGTCATTCTCCGAGAGTGCCTTACGTGTGAATTTCCTTTTATTAAGCTGCTCAAACAAAGTCTTGCCAACACTATTATTAGTTGCTATTTCTACCTTCGCATTGATCACATTATCGCATAAATCATTCCATGCCAATTGCATACCTATGGCCCAGATATAATTTCCATCAAGGTATGAGCCAGTAAGTGAACCTACATCGAAAGTTGAATTCATTTCCATTTTTTGTAAAAAATCGATTGGAGGATAATGGAGACTACCTTACAAGTTTATTTCCACTGAAAAGTCTCAATCATCGTCAATAAATCCTCTTTGACAAAGTCATAAATAGGGGCGAGCGAGTCGGGTTGTATTTGTGTGTTAAAATAAAGGGCCGCTCGTAAAAAGTGATTGGTACTATCAGTCAAGTAGAACTGAAAAGGAGAAGCAGCCGGCCCACGTATATCAAAAGCGAATCCGCTAATACTATTCGCATTTCTGATATTAATTTCATCAATAAAGTTGGCTCTTTTGTTATGCCATTCCACTAATCGAAAGGATTCGTCCTTTAGTGCTTGGAAGGTTTTAGCATCATCAATTGGAGTATAGGTACAATGAAGTCGGCTATCAAAGGCTGGAATATATAGGTCAAACCAGCAAGGATGCTTTGGTGTCTCATTAAAGAAACTGGTGTCTCTTAGAACCTGAACATAGGTCGGCCGAGTAAAAGTAAAAGGACAGCTTTCTTCAGCAAATTCCTCGTAGGCTCTTTCTGGGTATTCTACCTTTGGAAATGCCCGAGGCTTAGGGGTAAAGCTAGCATCGTTATTACAAGCAGTGAAAAAACAAATACTCAACAAGAAAAATATAATACGCATAAATAGTAGTCTTTTATCCTTCATTCCTTAGTAAGCATAACCGTGGCAAGTACTTAATTATTGCCCTCCTCTTCTTCTTCCTGTTCTGGTGTTACAATTACAATAACTTCCTCGATTCGTCTTTCATTGACAGAAGCTGCTTTAAAAAGAAAACGGCCCTGCGTTAGGCTGGCCCCTTCATCAGGATGTTCACCCACTAGTTCTAGAATGAGACCCGCCAGCGAATTGGCTTCTCCTTTCACTTCATCGAATGTGTTGGTGTCGATCCCCAATACCCGGCAAAAATCGTTGAGTAGTGTTTTCCCTTCAAAAGAATATTCATGCTCACTGATCTGCTTGTAGATCACTTCTGGTTTATCATCAAACTCGTCTTTGATATCGCCTATGATTTCCTCCATGATATCTTCAAGGGTTACGATACCAGAAGTCCCCCCGTATTCGTCTACCACAATAGCCATATGCAAACGCTGCAATTGAAATTCTCGAAGTAGGTCATCGATTTTTTTGGCTTCGGGCACAAAAAGCACATTGGTGCGAATCAGGCCTTGCCACTCAAATTTATTCTCTGAATTAAGATGGCCGAGTAAATCTTTTACATAAAGTATACCCGTTATATTATCAATATCTTCATCGTATACCGGAATTCTAGAAAAACCTGAATCTTTAATTATATCGAGTAAAGAACCATAGTCACAGCGAAAGTCTACCGCTATGATATCTAAGCGAGAACACATGATTTGAGTTACAGAGACTTCCCCAAATTTCACGATACTCTTCAGGATATCAATTTCTTGCTCCCTATCCAAAGTATTACTAACCGTAAGTTCTATGGCTTCATCAATGTCTTCTCTGCTGGTTAGGTTTCCAGTTTGTGTAGTCTTTGCTAGCCGAGATTCAATCCTATTGGTCCAGCCCACGAGTATTCTACTTAGTGGATTGAGCACCCGCATCATGAATTTTAGCGGATTAGACATGACCCGAGCTAGGTAAATATTATTCAAACTAGCGTATACCTTCGGTGCTACTTCACCAAAAAGCACCAATAAGAACGTGACACCCACTACTGTGATGAGAAAGCCAAACGTACGCGCTGTGCCAGCAACAGAAAAATAAGGTTCGTAAAAAAAGGTGGGGACAGCCGTATTATGCAGAAAATCCCGTAGTGCAATCGCCCATTGTTGAAAAAGAAGATCGGGCAGCAATTGCCGCAAAATAAATTCAGAAATGATAACGATAGCAATGTTGATGAAGTTATTGCTAATTAGGATAGTGGCTAGTAGGGTCTTCGGGTGTTCTTTGAGGAATAAAATCCGATCACTACTTCGGTTATTATCACTCTCAAGCTTCTCCAGGTCATTTTCCGTTAGAGAAAAAAAAGCGACTTCGGACCCAGAGATCAATGCTGAGGCGAGCAATAATAAGGCGATCGTGAAAACGCCAAAAAGGACTTCCGAGGTGGGAAACGCCAAAAGAAACAGAATTGAAAGCAAGCTGTCAGGGTCTGTATCCAAGGGATTTGTTATTAGGCATATTTAATAAGAGCAAAGCAACCATCAGTTGACTATACAATTTATATACTTCCCTTTTAATTAGAACGGTAGATCGTCGTCGGCAGCTCCTCCTCCATTATTATTGGTAGGGGGGGCGGCAGGCGTTGGAGTTGGGGCAGAGGTGTTACTCGTATTAGTAGGTGCTACTTCATCTTCAGTAGAAGGGAAATACCCACTTCCTCCAGAACCTCCACCTCCTTCTTTACGACCTAAAAGTCGAAAATAGCTAGCTACAACTTCTGTTGTACGTCTATTATTACCTTCTTGATCCTTCCAAGAACGGTGAGTTAGTTTTCCTTCTAGGTAGATTTGGCCTCCTTTTTTGAGTTGCTGCTCTGCTCTCTCTGCTAATGATCGCCAAACAACCACATCATGCCATTCGGTTTGTGACTGCCACTCTCCACTTTTATCTTTATAATTTTCATTGGTGGCGACTGAGAACTTGGCTACTACTGCTCCGTTTTCGAGACGACGCACTTCTGGATCACGGCCCAAGTTTCCGATCAATATCACACGGTTTACCATTTTTGTTTTTTTGTTTTTTTAATAGGTGATTATGGGGATTATCCATGAGGTAAAAAATACCAACTCCACTTTCCCTCTTACTTTTTAAGGAGCAGGATAAAAGGCTTCTAAAAGCTTGATATACCTACTCCTACCGCTGTCTAAAGTAATTTTAAATATAGCGAATTATCCTTTAAATACAAATCGATGATTTTAGGGAAGGCAAATTTACCTAAGTTTTTGGGTTCTACCTCTACAATTTGCGAAGGAATACGGTTTGGGGGGGTATTTAGTGTAATATGAAAGAAGGTAGCATTGATCTGCTGATGGGTTAATTCTTGTCGGAAAGGACGGGAAGGAGACCATTTTTGTATCGAAGCGGGATCAATCCAGGCAGGCCAATCGGGGTGCCCTTTGATCTCCTCAAATCGATGAATAAACTGATCATGCTCTAGTAGGGGGAATTGATAAAGATGTAGCCAGATATCTTTATTTTCTCGGCGATGAATAAACTGATAACTATCGGAATCGAAAACTAGAAAATGAAAAAAACGCGATTTTCGAATAAGTTTCTTCGACTTGATGGGATAGCGACCAACTGCATTCTCACGAAACGCTTGGCAACAATCCTGTAAAGCGCAGTCAGCACACTTGGGGGCTTTAGGGGTGCAATGTGTCGCTCCAAAGTCCATGATGGCCTGATTGTAGCGGGCGGCCTGTTTGGGGTCGAGCAATGATTGAGCTAGGCTAGCAAATTCTTTCTTTCCTGCAGTTTGATCGATCGGTGTACTGATGCCAAAATATCGTGCCAATACTCGAAACACATTTCCATCCACTACGGCATAAGGTAGATCATAGGCAAATGATGAAATAGCGGCGGCGGTATAAGGGCCCACGCCTTTCAGTGCCAAGATATCTTTATAGGTGGTAGGGAATTTTCCATCCAATTCCTGACTGATAAATTTGGCAGCGGCATGCATGTTTCGCGCACGAGAATAATAGCTGTCTCTTATACACATCTGACGCTGCCGACGAAGAGGATAGTGTA
>CAJXUM010000463.1 GCA_913060855.1 uncultured Lewinella sp.
CTACACTATCCTCTTCGTCGGCAGCGTCAGATGTGTATAAGAGACAGATGTTATGCCTCATTATTTGCTAAATGTTTCAAGCCTTTGCAAGTCGACGGGACATTTGGAGTAACGGCGGGTATAACGGAAATGCTTATTCAATCACAGGAAGAAATGATTGACCTCTTGCCTGCTTTGCCCACTGAATGGTCTGAAGGTGCAATGAATGGCGTATGTGCCAGAGGCGGTTTTGAATTGAACTTTAGTTGGGGAAATAATGAGCTGAACAAAGTAGAAGTGCTTTCTAAAAGTGGAAAGCCTTGCCGTATAAACATCGGGAAAGAAGCCCGCGTATTTTTAAACGAAAAAGAGGTGAATAGTAAGCAATACAGTGACGGATCCATTGAGTTTTCTACCCTAAAAGGGAGCCGCTATTCTATTGAATTTATTAAAGGGAATTAGTAATTGCTAACGCTCTAAACCTCCTGCCTGAAAAAAAGCTATTTATGAATCTTATATTCAAATCATTACTGATCGTTTTCCTTGGTATGCTATCGATATCCTGCGAAAAAGAAGCAAAAGAAATACTACTCTTTGCCCAAGTCACAGAAAGCAATCGCGAGTCTATTGAAAAGGCTAAGACGGCAATCGAAAAACTGGGAGAGACCGAACATTTTACGGTAACATTGACGGAAGAGGCCGACAAGCTAACTGAAGACAACCTCCGTCAATATGCTACCCTTGTTTTTCTATATACGAGTGGAGAAGTACTGGATGATGTACAAAGGGCTGATGTTGAAAGGTTTGTACAAGCAGGAGGTGGAGTCCTCGGCGTAGAAGCTGCGCCCGAGGTGAAAAATGAATGGGCTTGGTACCATGATCAGATAAGTAAACCATCCAATCAAATTGCTATCTCTTCTGAGCAATTGGCACAACAGATTCGTGCAGGCATTGGGACTAATGGGCTGGACTATCAGCTGGCAACAACACAACAGGTTCCGGAGGAAAACAGATTTGTCAAGGAAGTACTGGATTTCAATCTCAATGAACCCATGGAGCTGGAAGAACTACCTGGCAGAGGAATTCTCTTTGTAGAAAGAAGAGGTGCGCTCAAATTATATGACTTTGCCACCAACACCACCAGAAAGATTGCTCAACAACCACTGTTTTATGGGAATGAAGATGGATTACTGGGCGTTGCCGTTGATCCGAATTATGAAAAAAACAACTGGATCTATTTGTTTTATTCTGCCGCAGGAAATGAGCCGATTCAACACGTTTCCCGTTTTGATCTGATCGGAGATTCTCTTCACGCTTCTTCTGAAAAAATACTGCTGACCATTCCTACCATCAGGAAATGCTGCCATAGTGGAGGCGCATTGGAATTTGGACCGGATGGGAATTTATTCATCACTCTAGGCGACAATACGAATCCCTTTGAATCATCCGGTTATGCACCGATAGATGAACGCGAAGGTAGAGCTTTGTGGGATGCTCAGAAATCTGCGGCCAATACCAATGACCTGAGAGGTAAGATTCTTAGAATTACACCCGAAGATGACGGGACCTACTCTATACCCGAGGGCAATCTTTTTGCTCCCGGAACGCCCAATGCCCGCCCCGAAATTTATGTCATGGGTTGTCGAAATCCATTCCGACCCTCTATTGACAGCCAAACGGGCTATCTATACTGGGGGGATGTTGGCCCGGATGCAGGCAAGACCGATCCCGACCGGGGCCCAAAAGGCATGGGAGAATTCAATCAGGCGAGAAAAGCTGGTTTTTGGGGATGGCCTTATACCAGAGGCAATAACCAACCTTATAACGATTATGATTTTACTGCCGAAGCTTCCGGGGAAAAATTCAATCCTCAACATATCATCAATAATTCGCCCAACAATACGGGCTTGCAGGAGCTTCCCCCCGTACAGGAATCCTTGATTTGGTTTTCGTATGATTCTTCCGAGGAATTTCCCTGGTTGGGTAAAGGCGGGGTGAATCCGATGGCTGGACCTGTCTTTCATGCCGCTGATCATGCGGAAGGATTCCCTGACTATTTTGAAAACAAACTCTTCGTCTATGAATGGATGAGGGATTGGGTATATGTGGTAACCTTGGACGAAAATCAGGACTATGTAAAAGCGGAGGCCTTTATGCCCAATACGGAGTTTTCTCACCCCATGGATATGCTCTTTGGAGCAGATGGAAGCTTGTATGTATTGGAATATGGACAGAAGTGGAATGCTCAAAATATGGATGCCCGCCTGAGTCGAATCAGCTATATTAAAGGCAACCGCACACCGATTGCCAGAATGATGGCGGACAAAGTAGTGGGTGCAACGCCATTGAGTGTACAGTTTTCAGCTGCTGAGTCGGAAGACTTTGACGAGGATCAACTTGAATACAGTTGGTCATTTGACCAGGCAGAGGTACAATCCACCGCAATTGATCCGACCTTCACTTTTGAAAAAGAAGGCATTTATACCGTACAACTAAGCGTGAAAGACCCTGGTGGTGAAAGTTCTACCATTACGCAAAAGATCATGGTGGGGAATGAACCTCCTCAGCTATCCCTTCAGACTACTGCCAATGACAATATCTATTGGAACGAGCGAGAAATCAATTATGAGGTGGTAGTGACTGACAAAGAAGATGGCACAACAGCGGATGGCAGTATTGATCCTGCAAAAGTCAAAGTTACCCTTACCTATTTGCCGGAAGGAGAAGACATCGTTTTAGCCACCATTGGCCATCAGCAAACGACGATCCCAGCAGGCAAACTGCTCATAGACGCGTCGGATTGCCAGGCTTGTCATGCAAAGAAAGAGAAGGTCAATGGGCCCTCCTATATGGATATCGCTGAAAAATATACGGCCAAAGACAAAAATAATCTAGTTAGCAAGGTGATAAAGGGAGGCGTTGGTGTTTGGGGCGAAACGATGATGGCTGCTCACCCGCAATTGAAGGTCAAGGAAGTGGAGAAGATGATTGATTATATTCTTTCCCTCCGTCCTGATAAAGAGATGGCTGGCACTAGCTTGCCTCTTTCTGGGTCTATTACTTTCAAGGAGCACATGAACAAGAAGGCAGGTGGAAAATACATCCTCATGGCATCCTACCTGGATGAAGGCAACGCCAATGTGGAAGGTAGCACCCTTTCTACTAGCGAACAGCTCATTTTCATTGCACCTAAAATAGAAGCGGAGGATGCAGACGAAAAAAGCATAGGACTGGGTGTTTGGAATAATATGGGCGCAACCCTGGTTGGTTCGATCGTCCACGATTCCTATTTGAAGTTTGATAATATCAGTTTCAAAGATCTCAACAGTATCCAGCTGGCCGCTGCCTATAATGCCAATTATCCTTATGCCGGGAAGGTCGAAGTCAGAGAAGGATCCGTCAGTGGGAAGGTTATTGGAACAGCCGAACTCGGCTATTCTCATCCTAAGAAGGGCAGTATGGAATATTATGATATCCCGCTGCTAGCAAGCGTCGACAAAGGGCCTCTATTTTTGGTATTCAAAAATCCAACCGACAAAGACCAATATGTGCTTAACGCCAATTGGGTTTTGTTGAATTATGAGCGATAGTATTTGGAAGGTACTAGTGGATATTTATTAGTTGTTGTTCGCTACTAATTCCACTAGTATGCAGTCTTTGGCTGCGAACTCCAGCTCGCCGGGCAAATAACGGCGAGCTGGAGCTCGCGGCCAAGGTCGACTAACAAGCAAGAGCTTGTTGCCAACATGTAGCTGCGCGTCAGTATATCTTTTAAATGGATTCTATTTTCAAGACAAAGAAACCGCCGGCGGCCAATGAATAAGGTTCTCTGACAATTTTTGTGCTTTGAGTCAGCTGAAACCTAAATCAACGCTTATTATTAATCGCTTATGATCTTCGCTTTAAGCTGACCACAAAAATTGTCAGAGAAGGATGAATAATAGCTCCGATTTGTCGAAAGGAGCCGTTTGTCAACCCGCCCATCCCTCGCGATCCAGGCTTCTAAAGTGTATGGCTTCAGCGAGGTGCTCATGTTTGATTTTATCACTGCCCGCTAAATCAGCCGCCGTTCTAGCTACCTTCAGGATGCGGTCATAGGCTCGAGCAGAAAGCTGGAGTCGTTCCATTGCTTTTTTCACCAGGAGTAGCCCTGCTTTATCTACTTCACATACCTCATGCACCATGCGACTAGGCATCTGGGCATTCGCATAAATGGTGGCTTCATCTTTGAAACGTTCGACTTGTCGTTCGCGAGCAAGGAGGACACGTTGGGCGATATCTTCACTGGTTTCGGAAGGACGGTCGGATGAGGCGAGTTCGTCGTAGGAGACAGGCGTAACTTCGACATGAAGATCAATGCGATCGAGTAGGGGGCCTGATATTTTACTCAAGTAGCGTTTGACTACACCTGGACCGCAGACACATTCTTTTTCAGGATGGTTGTAGTAGCCGCAAGGACAGGGATTCATCGAAGAAATTAGCATAAAGCTCGCCGGGTAGTCTACTGTGATTTTGGCGCGTGAAATGGTAATACGTCGCTCTTCCATCGGTTGTCGCAAAACCTCTAGTACCGCGCGTTTAAACTCCGGTAATTCGTCTAGAAATAGTACACCATGATGGGCTAGAGAAATTTCACCTGGCATAGGATTACTGCCTCCACCCACTAATGCGACATCACTAATTGTATGATGGGGGCTACGAAAGGGGCGCGTTGATACTAAGGAAGCGTTTTTCGGCAGTACACCTGCCACGGAATGAATCTTGGTAGTCTCGAGTGCTTCGCGCAAGTTGAGTGGCGGTAATATTGTGGGCAATCGCCGTGCTAACATCGTCTTCCCAGCACCTGGTGGGCCAATCAGAATGACATTATGACCTCCTGCTGCTGCAATTTCTAGGGCACGTTTAATATTTTCTTGGCCTTTTACATCCGAAAAATCTACGGCATATTGACTCTGATTATGGGCAAATTCTTCGCGGGTATCAACGAGCGTGCGCTTAAGCGTAAGGTCACCATTAAAAAAGTCGATCGCTTCCCGTAGATTTTCTATTCCAAATACTTCCAAATCATTGACAATAGCTGCTTCTCTTGCATTTTGCTTGGGGAGTATCAGGCCTTTGAATTTTTCTTTGCGGGCTTGTATGGCAATCGGTAGTGCACCTTTGATCGGTCGAAGGGTCCCATCCAAGGATAATTCGCCCATCAAAACATATTCGCCGATCGCTGTTGCTTCTACCTGATCAGTGGCAGCCAGGCAAGCGATAGCGATAGGTAGATCATAGGCTGATCCTTCTTTCCGGATATCAGCTGGTGCCAAATTAACGACCGTGCGAAGGCGCTTCATTTTACAGCCCACATTACTCATGGCAGCTTCAATACGGCGGAAGCCCTCTTTTACAGCATTATCAGGTAAACCAACGAGGTGATAAAATTGAGCACCAGAGGCCACAGCACCCGTATTCACTTCAACGGTGATGGTAAGTGCATCGACGCCTTGAACGGCGCTTGCAAAAGTTTTGACTAACATTTTCTTATTTATGAATGACGGCGCGGCAGGAAAATAGGAAAAAGGAGGGAGTAAAGGAAGGTTTTTGGGTAAAGATTGACTTTTGGGGGAGGGAGTTACGGGAAAAAGGAATGCGGGTTGTTGAGTAGGTTGGCGAAACAACCATTGGTCAACAACCCGCAATGGGTAGCAAATGAATGCTAGTGATTATTAGACTTCATTCTAAAATAAATTGTATGGAGCTAAATTATCTTTTAAAGCAAGCCTTCGTTCTTCATCAGTCGCGT
>CAJXUM010000464.1 GCA_913060855.1 uncultured Lewinella sp.
CACTATCCTCTTCGTCGGCAGCGTCAGATGTGTATAAGAGACAGATGCTGACTTGCGAAATCTTGTTGGAAATCTTAAAAAAGTAGATGGTCATCTTGCAAAGAATATTCATACCGCTGACGAATTAGAAACAGCATTTAAAGCAGCAAGCGACAAAGCAAAATGGGTTGATGATATTGGCTATAATATCCTGAGGAAAGCAGACGGAAAGGTAGAATATATTAATCGAAATGGTAAGGTAATTAAATGGACAACCCAGCATCCAAGTAATTTTCCTAATCAAATTAACTCTGCAATAAATAGTGGAGATGCAGGTAGGATTGCTGAAGGAGAAGCAGCTCAAGCTATATTAAATCAAAAGCCTTTAGAATCATTGGGTTTAGAAAGGAAATTAAATGGACTACCAACTGCCGAGTTAGATATCATAACTGCAGATGAAATTGTGGAAGTTAAAGTGAGTATTAGCGAAGCAAAGAATAAATTTAAGCTTACAAATAATAATGGCACACCAGGGCAAATAGCAAAAGTGAAAGATTCAAGTATTGACGAATTTGTTAATCCAAGAGGAAAGTCAGTAGTTTTGTATGTAAAAAAACCGTTGCCAATCAATCCAAATACAGGATCTTATTACGCTTCGGATCAAGCGTTTATTGACGACTTATTAAATACTCATAATATTCAATTTTCAAATTCATTATCAGATTTAACTTCAAAGCTTCAATAGAATATGCCAGCGTCAACATTTGAAATACTTGCTGAAAATTGGGAGGATGAGAATCACGTTTACTGTAAAATATTGGTTTCATGTAGAAATGCTGGATTGTTCCTAACTTACTTTAAGGAACAGTTAGTTGTTCGTATAGAGCCATCATCTGAAAGGAGTTTAACATTTGAGATTCAATCTCAGAAAGACGTTGATTCGTATTACAAACAATACCCTATGGCTAAAGAAGAGCCAGAAGAAAGGGTGCCATATTTTGTTTTTAACAATTCATTGATTTATGACAAATGTTTCTCAATCGCTATTGCTAACAACTATTTAGATACTGAACTGATTTGGATGTTCTCAACAGAATATTTAAAAGATAATCCAACTCATATTATATGCTTGAATAGAGAAGTCTTTATTGATGCAGAAATGATGGCTAAAATTGTTGAGACAAGTGAATATAAAGAAGGGTGGTGTTTTAAATTAAGAGATTTATCCAGCTAACTTTTAAATTTTATTTTTAGTAAAGGATCAATCAAATCCCAGCTCATCATAAGCTCCGCCTACGTCGCAGTGTCATCAAAACTCAGTTTTGTGTAAGCAACAAATAATCAAAAAACATGCCCACAGGCTATCAAATAGACAATCAAAGCGGTCTCTACTATCTGACTCTACAAGTGATAGACTGGGTAGATATATTCACACGGAAAAACTATCGCGATATCGTTCTATCAAGTTTTGAGTATTGCTCTGAGCATAAAGGTTTAAACCTATGGGCTTATGTGATCATGAGTAATCATGTACACCTGATCGTCAGTACAATGGACAGTAACTTATCAGACGTATTGCGAGATATGAAGCGCTTTACTGCTACTTCTATTTTGAAAGCGATAGACAATCCTAAAGAATCTCGCAGAGATTGGATATTAAAGCGGTTTGAGTTTGCCGCTCGACGGCACAAGCGGAACAGTAAATATCAATTTTGGACACATGAAAATCATGCGGTAGAGTTGGTGAGTGGCAAGTTTATTCGGCAGAAGTGTGGGTATATTCATGATAACCCGGTACGGGCTGGACTAGTGGCTAGTCCAAGGGATTGGTTGTATAGCAGTGCTTCGAATTATGAAGGTCAGGGTGGCTTGATCGAGGTGCAATTGTTGGATGAGATGTATCAGGGGTGAGGGATTGTATGCACGAAACGGCGTTTTTTGGACGTGGTGAGATGTAGGGGAATGAGGTCAGGAATAGACGTAGGCAGAGCCTACGCCGAACGGTCAAGAATAGACGTAGACAGAGCTTACGTTGAACGAGAGGAAATAGACGTAGGCAAGAGCCTACGCCGAACGGGTGGCGGCGATTCACTCCGCCCGCAAGGCTTCTACCGGATTGGCGCGTGCCGCTCTGAAGGCTTGAATAGCGACGGTTCCTAGGGCAACGGCCAAGGAAGTGACGATTGTAATCGCAAAAGGAGCAAAACTCGGTTTTACACTATAAGCAAAGTCTTGGAGCCACTGTGTCGATAACCAATAGGCTACGGGAACAGCCACCAAACTTGCAATGCCAACTAGGGTTATAAATTGCCCACTCAGTAGTAGAACCACTTGCTGGATAGAGGCGCCTAAAACCTTTCTAATGCCTATTTCTTTAGTTTTCTGCTGGGCCATGTAAGTGGATAGACCTAATAGACCTAGAATAGCGACGATAATGGTGAGCAATACACTGTAAAACATCGTATTTCGTAAGGTGCTATACTTCTCATATTGAGCGGCAAAAGATTGATCCAAGAATTCATACCGAAAAGGATGATTGGGTTCTACTTGTAGCCATTTCTCTTTGACAAAGCCCAGTGTCTTTTGCCAATCTGCCGTTTGTAAACTTATAGCCGTAATCGGGCGATAAACCGGATTAGCAAATAAGGCTAGCGGCCCAATTTCATTGTCCAAGCCTAAGTGGTGATAATCTTTTATGACTCCTACTATTTTCCCCCACTGCTCATACCAAGGCAAACGTATACGATGCCCGATCGGGTTTTCTAATTGCAACCGTTTTACAAAAGCTTCATTGACTACAAATGCCTCTAAGGTGTCAGTAGCGAAATCACGAGAGAAAAATCGTCCTTCTAGCACTTCTAAATCCAATACATCGGCATAGTCGTAGTCGACGAATGCAAAGTCAGGACTGAAATAGTTATTCTCTCTTTCTGCGATTTCCAACGTATAATTGGTAATCTCTTCTCCAGGGAAAAAAGAGGCGGAGGAGACATTTTCTATACCGGGGTGGCTGATTAGGTCCTGCTTGATGGCTTCAACGTTTCGCCAAGATTCTTGGTAATTCATTGGAATCGTGATCACCTGCTCATCCTTGAAGCCCAAATCTTGTTGTAGCATGAATTGAACCTGATCATACATCACCAACATTACAATGCCTAGTACCACCACACCGGTAAATTGGGCAACGACAAGGCCTTTCCGGAATAGTTCGCCACTTAATTTGAGGCGCCTGCCAGAAAGAACCTGTATTGGTTTGAAAGCGGATAATACGAAGGCCGGATAAATGCCCGCCAATAAGCCTACGAATAGACTGATGCCTAGCCAGGGTAAAGCCAGACCAAGGAAGCCTTCGCCAATCAGCACCATTTCTCTACCACAGATCTGATTAAAAATAGGCAAAACCAATTCAGCCAATGGAATCGCGATGAAAAGGGCTACCACACTTTGCAAAGTCGACTCTACTAAAAACTGCCCCATCAATTGCGTTTTCACCGCACCTCCTACTTTGCGAATACCAATTTCTTTGGAACGATTTACAGCCCTAGCGGTGGAAAGGTTTACATAATTTACCACCGCAACAAATAGTACTAGGATGGCTATAAAACCAAGTATATATAGATACCGTAGATTCCCTTTCTGATTGGAAATGGAAGTAATTTCATTCGAGTGTAGATAGATATCTCTAAAATTCTGCAGGCCCCAAACTGGCATATCCTTGGCCGCCACTTCAAAATTGGAGGCGGTATAGGCAGCCAACATAATGGGAGCTAACAAATCATACATTTTGCCTTCGACTTGCTCAGGTGTGGTCCAAGGGGCTAATTTGACATAGGAGGCAAAGCTATTGTTCAACCATTGTCCCCATAAACTAGACTGCCGGAGAAATACCTCATAGTCAAGGTGGGTACTCCCCTGTACGGTAGGAAAAATGCCCGTAATTGTATATTGCTCATCATCATTGTAGCGCAGGCTCTGTCCTACGGCATCCTTTGTCCCAAAAAACCGCAAGGCCACCTCCTCTGACACCAACATACTATTGGGTTTGATGAAGGCCGTATTCCTATCTCCAGCGACCAACGGCAGATCGATCACAGCTAGGAAACTGCTATCGGCTAAGCCCACCTTGTCGAGATACAAAGATTTGTCGGCGGTAGCAAAGAGGGATTCGGCATCTGGTCGTAGGTAGGTAGCCGCCTCAATCTCCGGTAATTCTGAAGCTATCTTCGGCGCCAATAGCTGGGAGTTGAAGGTCCAGGCTCCACTACCGTCCGCATTGGAGCGATACACCCGGTAGATTCGGTCACTGTCGGGCACCCATTGATCCACTTGTAATTCTAACTGTACGTATCGTCCAATTAGGATGGCGACCATCAAACCTAAGGCTAAGCCACCAATATTGATAGCAGAAAACAGTTTGTATTTCAGCAAATTACGCCAAGCGATCTTTAAGTAGTTTTGAAACATAGCTTTATGTTTTTCTTCTCTGTAGTTTGACGGAAATAAATGAATCAATTTTTTCTCCGTCGCTCTGATCCGAAACAGGGTCAGAGCAATAGTTTTTATTCATACCGCAATGCCTTTACAGGGTCAGAGAAAGCAGCTTTCAAAGCCTGGTAAGACAAAGTGAGTAGTGCGATGAGTAAGACCAACAACAAAGGTATTAGCAATATTCCTAGTCCAATATTGATAGTAAAAGCAAAATTACTTAGCCATTGTTGCAGCCCGTAATAGACCATCGGACCAGCAATGAATCCGGCTATAATAATCAAGGTGATAAATTCTCTAGATAGTAATAGTAAGATATGACCGATAGATGCGCCCAGAACCTTTCGGATGCCAATTTCCTTCGTTTTTTGAACAGCGGTGTAAGTCACTAGTCCGTACAATCCAAAACAGGAAATTAGGATAGCCAAAAAGGCAAAGTAGGATATGATCTGACCAAACTGGCTGTCATTCTCATAGGTGTTTCCAATCGTCTCATCCAAAAATGTATTTTCAAATACTTTTTCAGGAAAAAGAGCATTCCATTTGGATTCGATAAAGGCCAATGTACCTGCTATATCACCATCCTGTATCCGAATAGAAAAGGTATTAAAGGTCGAAGGATTAACATCCATGATAAAGGCGTCAATTGGAAAACGTAAGCTGCGGTAATGAAAATCGCTCACTACCCCGATTACTTTTCCTTTCTTACCTTCTCGATCTACCATCTGTCCAAGAGCAGCTTCTGCGCTCTCCCAGCCCAACAAGGTCACGGCACTTTCATTGATGACAAAAGCATCCAAATGATCACTGCCAAATTCTCGATCAAAATCACGACCAGCTGCTAATTCTAATTCATAGGTTTCTACAAAATCATAATCAACGGACAAGCCGGAGGCAAAGACATTTTCTTCTGGAGGAATATGATCGGAATCAACGCGGCGGCGAACAGCACCTACGCCGAGCGTACCAGAAGACAGGGTCACGGCTTCTACCTTCGGGTTTTGTAGCAATTCTTCTTCTAAAGCGTTCGTTTTCTGTCTGATATTGGCATCTACGCCACCAAAGACTGCATTTATATTGGGACTAAAGAGCGGCACATTGATCACCTGGTTTTGCTCGAAGCCCATCGGTTGCTCTTGTAAGTAATTGATTTGGCGATAAATACCCATCGTTCCTGCAATCAAGACGATAGACACCCAAAATTGGACGCTTACCAATACCTTACGGAGCACTGCGCCCTGAGGAAGGCTACTATATCCCTGTCTCTTATACACATCTCCGAGCCCACGAGACCGAGGCTGATCT
>CAJXUM010000465.1 GCA_913060855.1 uncultured Lewinella sp.
ATCTACACTATCCTCTTCGTCGGCAGCGTCAGATGTGTATAAGAGACAGCCTTGGGGCTAATTGGGTGCTCCGAATTCACCTCCAAGTACAGTAGTAGTTTGGGATTTTCTCAAATCACCATACATCAAGCAAGTGCTGGGACAACGCTAATATCACTTTTTTGTCGAGCACTAATAGAAGGTAGTAAAACCATAAAATGCCACAAGAGCTAGCATCAACTTTTGAACACCTACTAGAGGAAAACAAGGCCAAAATCTATCGGATTTGCCGGATTTATGCGGTAGCACCTATAGAGCCACAAGACCTTTTTCAGGAAGTCGTATTCCACCTCTGGAAGTCCTTGCCGACTTTCAAAGGAAAATCCAGCATTGGTACCTGGGTATATAAAATAGCGCTGAATGTGTGCCACCGCTCTAAGATGAAGTTGGAACGGAAAAACGGAAAAACAGTTCGGTTGGAATCGATACAATTCGTCCCCATCGAAAGTCCAGTCGATGAAGGTCAGCAAGAAAAATACCAGATGCTTCGCCAATGCATTTCAGCACTGGATGAAAGTGATCAATCCATCATTATACTGTACTTAGAAGAACTACCCTATAAAGAGATAGCTGCAATAACAGGCTTAAGTGCCAATCATATTGCCGTAAAAATGAAGCGGATACGAAAAAGGCTATTCGATTGTATCACGCCTAAATTACAATAACATGTTTGAGCAAGAACTTAGAGATATTTGGAAAAATTCTTCCGAGGCAGAAAGGATCAAATTTGATCTGTCTCAGTTATTAGTGGACCTAAATAAAAAGATGAAGCAGATCGAAAAAGACATCAAGAAAAGAGATAGGCGAGAAATCATTGCCTCAGTCATTGGTATTATCATGGCCACTTATCTGGCTTATGTAGTCCCATTTCCCATTAGTAAAGTTGCCTGCCTACTGAGTATTACCTGGTTTGGCTATGTGATTTATAAATTAAGATCCACCAAGAATAGCGCCATCCCGGAGGATCTTACCCTCCCATTTCGACGACAACTAGAAGACCAAAAGGCCAATATACAGCAGCAGGCTCAATTATTAGATACCGTCTTATACTGGTATGTGCTGCCGCCTTATCTTGTCAATGTTCTCTTTATTTTGGGATGGGGTGATCCGGTAGCTATTGGTTGGGATCATTTCTTGGCGGGCATATTTTCTTCTCTTACACTAACCGGAAAATTAACACTCCTAGCTTTTTTAGCTGTATTTTATGGCTTGATTGTCTGGCTCAACAAACATGCGGTAAAAGTCAGGTACAAGCCTATTATCCAAGACTTGGACAAACTCATTCATCAATTGGATAGCGAGTAGTCTCCACAAAAAATCGTCTTACATTAAAAAACTAAATGATCATGTTAAAAAACAGTTTATTATTCTTGTTCTTTTTAGGCACTTGCCTCCCCTTCAGTCAAGCACAAAAAGGAATGACAGCTGATGTTAAGAAAAATATTCAACTTCGTATAGACAATGGTATGAATGTGGGTATTGTGGTTGGTCTCATAGATGCTGATGGTACCCAATATTATAATTTCGGTGTAAAATCACTAGCTACCAAAGAAAAGGTAGACGAAAATAGTGTATTTGAAATTGGCTCTATCTCAAAAACCTTTACAGGAATACTCTTGGCAGACCAAGTGGTAAAAGGCAACGCCAAACTGGATGATCCACTCCAAAAATACTTACCAGAGGGCGTTACTGCGCCTACCCGAAACGGAGAGGCTATCCAATTGGTCCACTTATCCAATCATACTTCGGCCTTACCGCGAATGCCCAGCAACTTTAACCCGGCCAACCCAGCTAATCCATTTGCAGACTACTCAGAAAAAGCCATGTATGAATTTTTGACAGGCTATGAATTACCCCGAGATATCGGTGCTCAATATGAGTACTCCAACTATGCCGTGGGTATTCTCGGCTTTGTATTAGCGAAGCAACAGCAAATGACTTATGAGGAATTGGTGGCCAAAACTATCGCCAAGCCTTTAAAGATGAAAAATACCGGTGTAGCGCTTTCTCCAAAGATGGAAAAGAACCTAGCTAAGGGACATAGTGGTCGTCAAGAAGTAGAAAACTGGGATATACCCACGCTAGGGGGAGCAGGAGCCATTCGATCCACAGCAGTTGATATGCTCAAATATCTAGCGGCTAATATGGGAATGCAAAAAAGCGACCTCTATTCGGCCATGCAATTGGCGCATAAGAATACAAGAAAAGAGGCCAGTCAACCTATTGTTGGCTTGGGTTGGCATACCGCTAATGTGGGTGACAAGGAGGTTATCTGGCACAATGGCGGCACGGGTGGCTATCGGACTTTTACTGGTTTTGTAAAAGGTGAAAAAAAGGGAGTAGTTGTTTTAGCCAATTCAGCTACTGGTGTAGATGATATTGGTCTTCATCTCTTAAACCCTAGTTCGCCGCTACAAGTTATCAAGCCTTCTATTGGCAATAAACTGCGAACGGTTATCGATAGTAAGGGTATCCAAAAAGGCATAGAAACCTACCACCAATTGAAAAAAGAGCAAGCAGATAAATTCGAATTCGCGGAAACGGAATTGAACAACCTAGGATATGCTTATCTAAGTGAGAATAAGGTAGATGAGGCTATCGCTGTACTTCAGCTCAACATTGAGGCCTATCCTACTGCATTCAATGTATATGATAGCATGGGAGAGGCTTACCAGAAGAAAGGAGACAAGGAAAAAGCCATCACTAATTACAAGAAGTCGGTGGAAATTAATCCAGCCAATGACAATGGTATCCAGCAACTGAAGGCCCTCGGTGCCAATATGGATGACATTGCCGCTGATGTAGAGATCGCCGATGATATCCTAGAAACCTACGTCGGACAATACGAACTAATGCCGAATTTTATAATAACCATTAGCAAAGAGGGCAAACAGATGAACGCCCAGGCTACCGGCCAGCCACAGTTCTCCATTTTCGCCCGAGCTGAAAACGTCTTTTACTTCAAAGTCGTCCAAGCTCAACTTACCTTTAATACGGGTGCGGATGGCAAGGTAGAGAGTGTGACTCTATTGCAAGGGGGGCAGGAGATTGTGGGTAAGAAATTAGTGAAGTAAGCGCTTGTTTGGGCTGGCCAGATTTTTCATTTCCAATAGACTAAGGTCAGCCCAGGCATTAGCCCAAAGATTCCTCTCTCCTTATAAAACAACCTTCATTCTTTAGCCTTATCTTAATTCAAGACAAACATATTTAAAGAAATATGTGACACATATATATATGTCACATAACTTACCTCAATACAAACCCGGGCTTGTATATCCGCTAAATTAAGTTTATATTTAGTAGAATTTCCAAACCAAATGAGTTGGAGAGAAATGTTTCAGAACTAAGCAAACGATCTCCTTCCTATGACCCCGGAAAACCTAAAACCTCAAACAGGGCTCTACCCTTTTGGAAAGGAGGCTAGTGCCCATCATCTACGTACGATTGTTGACCATCTACAATCTTCTGGGGTTACTTATGCCATAAAAGCACCGAAATCTTCAGTTATGGTGGCTATCCTCTTGTTCGATGAGGGTACTACAACCGAAGAGATTTCTGATCACCTTCCTGAATGGCTTTCCTTAGGTTCTCATACTGTTATACTATATACTGGAAACAAACCGCTGCCCTTCTATCAAGTTTGGCAATGGCTCAACATGGGCGTTGATGAGGTATTGAACGTAAATGATAAAATTGATTTTGGAGAAATCATTAGAGCTAGAATAGAGCGGTGGAACGTTATCGATCGTTTCTTGAGTTCAGATAAAATTAGAAACGAACTCATTGGAAGCTGTACGGTATGGAAAAAGACCTTGCGACAAGTCATCGAAATAGCCTGCTTCTCAAGACTTCCTGTCCTTATCTTAGGAGAAAGTGGTACAGGTAAAGAGCTCGTTGCCCGCCTTGTCCATGATTTTGATAAACGCCCTGATAAACAAGACCTAGTACTATTGGATTGCACGACCATTGTCCCTGAGCTATCTGGCAGTGAATTTTTTGGCCATGAAAAGGGTGCTTTTACCAATGCCATTTCGACCCGCGATGGCGCTTTTGCACTAGCTGATCGAGGGACTTTGTTTTTAGATGAAATCGGAGAATTACCCTTGCGCCTTCAGGCCGAATTACTACGGGTAATCCAAGAGGGAATTTATAAAAGAGTTGGTAGCAATATGTGGAAGCGGACTAAATTTCGACTCATCTGTGCCACCAATCGCTCCTTGCTGGATGAAGTAAGTAACGGTAATTTTAGACAGGATTTATATTATCGAATTCAAACTTGTGTAGTCAAACTGCCGGCCCTGCGAGAACGCAAGCTCGATATCCCAGAACTGGCGGAGCATTTCCTCAAGCAGGAATTAAGTACAGATTCGCCACCATCCTTCTCTCCGCAAGTCTTACATTACTTACTATCCCTGGAGTTTCCTGGTAACATAAGAGAACTCAAACAATTGATAGCAAGACTGGCTTTCCGATACAGTGGCAATGGCCCCATTACACTAGGTCATATTCCTTTGATTGACCGACAAGCCAATACTTATACGGCGAATTCCTGGCAAGAGGGCGATTTTCATCAAGCCATCCGCCAAGCACTGGGCGATGGTATAGGACTCAAAGATATAAAGCGAATCGTTGGTGATTTAGCTATGGAAATCGCGATAGAAGAAGCGAAGGGAAACTTACAACAAGCCGCTCAAAGATTAGGTGTATCAGATCGATTATTGCAGGGCTTTTCTTCTGGAAAGCGAAGTTAAATTTCCTAAGTTCATAGGACGCTTACGTACCTTACTAATGAGTCGTAAGAAATTGCCGTGCAGGATTTTTTTTTCGTCCGCCAGTGACAGCTTCAAGGCAAAGACCTTCTCGAGTTCTACCCCGGGATGTAGCCAAGGCCCATCGGAACCAAACAAAACCTTGTGAGCACCTCCTTCTTGTATTGCCATTTCTAATAAATCGAATCGACGTATCCCAGAAGTGTCGGTATACACATTCTTGTGACGTCGCAATAAGGGTATAAAAGCCAATTGTACTCGCCAATCATCTGCAAAACTGCCCAAATGAGGAATAATAAAATTGACTTTTGGGAACTCTGTAGCTAGTAATTCCACCGATTCTACTTTCCCCATTACATCGTATAATACAGGTAGACGAAAGGCTTGTGCTACTTCACATATTTCACGACTAATATGGGCATCATGTCGATGTACTTTGATGCCTTTAAAGCCATACAACTGTACGGCATGTTTAATCATTGAAAAAACTCGGCCACTATCCTTTTCGGCATTCACAAAAGCGAAACCAAAGAACCTTCTCGGGTTCTTTTTCACCATTTCCCCGACTTTCCGATTCGCTTCCGCATAATGGGAGTGAAAAGGAGCAAAAAGCACCGTTTGACCTATACCAGCCTCATCAGCCCAGCCCAGGTATTTTTGTATAGAAGCACGGGTATCCCAAGGTCCATTGAGGCCATCTCCACTTCCATAATGACAATGTGCATCTATAATTTTCATAGGGTCTTCGATTTTAACGCCATTCAGCAGGAATAGCTTTTCCAGTGCCAGAGATATGTTCTCGACTATCCGGGTCATAGCCCAATTTCCGGATGGCATACTCTCCTACGCCCCTCCAAATATCAGGACCGGGGTCGTTCGTTCGACTCCAGCTAGACTGTCGATGGGCTGTCTCTTATACACATCTCCGAGCCCACGAGACCGAGGCTGATCTCG
>CAJXUM010000466.1 GCA_913060855.1 uncultured Lewinella sp.
CTACACTATCCTCTTCGTCGGCAGCGTCAGATGTGTATAAGAGACAGGTTTTAATGTACACATCGGTTTTGGTGCGCATGGTATGTCAGGCTTGACGGTAGGGCCAGACGGTCGCATCTACTGGGGGGCTGGCGATATTGGCACCAACGTAATTGATAAAGATGGGAAGCAGTGGAAATACCCGAATCAGGGTACTATTGTACGATGTGAGCCAGATGGTTCCAATTTTGAGGTTTTTGCTGCTGGATTGCGGAATACGCATGAATTTGTCTTCGACGAATATGGCAACCTCTTTAGTGAAGATAATGATGGCGATCATCGAGGAGAGCGGGAGCGCCTAGTGTACATTCCCAATGGCTCTGATACGGGCTGGCGGATCAACTGGCAATTTGGCAAATACACCGATCCCGATAACAATGGCTATAAGGTGTGGATGGATGAAAATATGCACGTACCGCGCAATGACCAACAGGCGGCCTACTTCCTGCCACCGATCAAGAATTACCACAATGGCCCAACGGGCATGTTGTACAATCCAGGAACGGCTTTAGGTCCGGAATGGAAAAACCATTTCTTTATTGCTGAATTTGTCGGCAACCCTTCTCGCTCCAATATCTACGCCTTCACGATGAAGCCCTCCGGTGCGGGCTTTGATTTCGACTCAGAGGTGAATGTGCTGAATGGCGTTTTGGCTACGGGCATGGACTTTGGCCCTGACGGTGCGCTCTATTTTGGGGATTGGATCAATGGCTGGGGGACTAAAAACTACGGCCGTATCTGGAAATTGGACGGGACGAGTGATGCCGATCGAGCGATCCGAGCCGAGACCAAAGCATTAATCGGAGCCGACTTTACCCAAAAAGACTTACCTGCCTTGAGTACGCTACTGGCTCATGTAGATGCACGCGTACGTCAGAAAGCACAATTTGAATTGGCGAAGCGTGGTAAAAAGGGCCTCGCTACTTTAGTGGCAGCTACGGATGCTTCTAGCGAACAATTGGCAAGAGTACACGGAATTTGGGGGATTTGGCAATTGGCTCGAAAAGACATCAGTCTTGCCAGTCATTTAGTGGATTTATTGCAAGATTCCGATCCAGAAATTGTAGCCCAAGCCACGAAAATATTGGGCGACATTCGAGCAGAATCAGCAGCAGATGCACTGATTCCTTTGCTAAAGCATGATTCACCTCGCGTCCAGTTCTTTGCGGTGGAAGCCCTCGGGCGTATCGCTCACAAAGCGGCAGTTCAACCCATAGCCGATCTATTGATTGCTAATGATGACAAAGATATCTACCTGCGTCATGCGGGAGCCGTTGCCCTGGCGCGCATCGGCGATGAAGCTGCCTTGGCAGCCATGAGCTCGCACCCCTCGCGCCCTCTTAGAATTGTCGCGGTGGTAGCGCTCCGGAGAATGCAGTCGCCCGCTATCGAGAAATTCCTTTCTGATAAAGACGAATATGTAGTAGCCGAAGCCGCACGTGGTATCAACGATGATTTTTCCATCGAAGCCGCCCTGCCCGCCCTCGCCGCTACCTTGAAAGAAGACCGCTTCACCAGTGAGCCGCTGATCCGCCGTGCGATCAATGCGAATTCACGCGTAGGAAAGGCCGAAAACCTTCAACTATTGGTTGATTTTGTGAAAAATGAAAAGTCGGCTGAAGCCATGCGCGCCGAAGCCCTCGCCACCCTAAGTGTCTGGGCCAAGCCTTCGGTCCTCGATCGCGTGGATGGCCGTTACCGTGGAGAAGTCACGCGTGATGCAGGCCCGGTTAAAGCCGCCATGGAGCCCTTGTTGGCCGAACTATTGATGGCTAATAATGAAGCCCTCCAACTGGCCTCCATCCAGGCAGCTGGTAAATTAGGCATCAAAACCCTTGCTGAGCCAGTCAATGATTTGTTCCTAAAAGGAAAATCGGATGATATAAAAATTGCGGCTTTAAACGCCTTGAATACGATGGACGACGATCGCTTCAGTAAAGCCATTACGGCGGCGATTGCGATGAAGTCAAGTCCATTGCGCTCGGAAGCGCTAGGCATGTTATCTGAAATCGATTACCCAGAAGAAGGAGCAGTAAGCTTGTATACCAGTGTGCTAGAAGATGGATCATCCAGAGAGAAGCAAACGGTATTAAAGGCCTTGGGAGAGATGAAAAGCGAGGCCGCCAATCAGGTGTTGGACGGAAAATTACAGATCTACCAAGCCGGAAAACTAGATAAAGATTTGGAATTAGATTTAGTGGAAGCCATAGAATTGAGTGAATCTAGCACTTTGATGACTTCGCTTAATGCGCATTGGGAAGCCTTGTCGGCCGAAGATCCTTTGGCGCCCTATCGCATGGCACTGGAGGGCGGAAACCCTTACCGTGGGCAACGTATTTTTTACAATGATCAAGCCGCACAATGTATTCGCTGCCATACGGTATTTGAATTTGGTGGTGAGGTCGGGCCTTCCCTGGCCAATATTGGGCATGAGTTGGATAAAGAAACCCTATTGGAATCACTCATCTATCCTAGTGCTCGACTTGCCCCAGGTTTTGGCATGGCTACCTTAACGCTACAAAATGACGAAATTGTTGGTGGTGTAATTGTAGCCGAAGATGAGGATAGTATAACGCTCCGCTTACAGCAGGAAGAAACCCGAACTTTCAAAAAATCCGAATTGAAGGATCGACAGAATGTCCCATCGGGAATGCCGCCTGTTGGCGATATTTTGAGTAAACGTCAACTTCGAGATTTAGTAGCCTTCCTTTCGACTTTGGCGGAGGAGGCGAGTTAGGGGAAGTGGGAAATCGGAAATGGGAAGTGGGAAGTGGGAAATCGGAATGTATTCCTATTTCCCATTTTTGCTACCTCAATGATCTATAGGCAGAATTAATGGGTTCGCTAATGAATATACGACCACAGAATAGGATAGAAAGAGATGAGGTGCCTTGCGCCGGTACATTTTGGGAAGATCCTAGCATTTTTAATATTAATCAGTTGCCGCCTCATGCCAACTTGATGCCATTTTCCACTGGAGAAGCGCTGCAGAAGCAGGATCGTTTGGCCTCGGAATGGAGTTTATCTTTAAATGGGGAGTGGCCTTTCAAACTGACTAAAAAGCCGGCGGATCGGCCTTTGGATTTTTACAAAGATGATTTCGATTGTACCCAATGGGATACCATTAAAGTCCCTGCTAATTGGGAACTCGAAGGCTATGATGTGCCGATTTATGTGAATGATCGCTATCCTTTTAAAAAAGCCCCTCCCCTTATTCCGCATGATTACAATCCGGTAGGGTCTTATCGGCGCACTTTCGAAGTGCCTGAACATTGGGAAGGACGACAGGTGTTTATCCACCTTTGTGCGGTGAAATCTGCGGCTCATTTTTGGTTGAATGGCGTGTGGTTGGGCTATAACCAGGATGGGAAAACGCCGGTAGAGTTTGATATCACCCCTTATTTGCGAAAAGGGGAAAATGTGTTGGCTGTAGAGGTGTATCGTTGGTCGGACGGTTCTTATTTGGAATGTCAGGATTATTGGCGATTGAGTGGTATTCATCGCGATGTATTCTTGTGGTCAACGCCCAAGGTCCATGTACAAGACTTTTTTGTCAAAGGAGGACTAAATGAGGCTTGCACCCAAGGAGAACTATCGGTAGTAGCTAAGATTGAAAACTATGATAATATACAGCCTAAGGGCTATCAATTGGCCTACGAATTACTAGATGCCGAAGGGACAACGGTCTTTGAAGCTACCCAAGGTCTGGAAGGAAGTGAAAGCCAGCAAATAGAAGTGAATTGGGAGGCACAACTGGATAATGTACACCATTGGACAGCCGAAACACCCTATCTGTATCAATCCATTTTTCGCTTGAAAAATGAAGCTGGAGAAGTGATTGAAGTCGTCGGTTGCAAAACGGGTTTCCGCCGCGTAGAAATCAAGGATGCGCAATTATTGGTCAATGGCCGGGCGATCACCATAAAAGGCGTCAATCGTCATGAACATGATCAGCACAATGGTCATGTGATCACCGAAGAAAGTATGTTGGAGGATATTCGACTGATGAAGCAGTGCAATATCAATGCTGTTCGAAATAGCCATTATCCCAATATGGCCCGCTGGTATGAACTCTGTGATGAATACGGATTATATCTAGTAGATGAACCCAATATCGAATCCCATGGAATGGGCTATGAAGCGGAAAGCCTAGCCAAAGATCCCGCCTGGGGACCCGCCCACCTGGATCGCACCCGCCGCATGTTTGAACGAACCAAAAATCATCCTTCTATCATTGTCTGGTCATTGGGAAATGAAGGAGGTGATGGGGTGAATTTCGAGCAAACCTACGCATGGCTCAAGGCCCAGGATGATAGCCGTCCTGTGCAATATGAACAGGCTTTCGAAGCGCCACATACCGATATTGTGTGCCCCATGTATCCTAGCCCAGTAGCCCTAGAAGAATATGCCCAGAAAAACCCTTACCGTCCTTTAATCATGTGTGAGTATGCACATGCCATGGGCAATAGCCTGGGTAATTTTGTGGATTATTGGGAAGTGATTGATCGCTATCCTTGTCTACAAGGCGGCTTTATTTGGGACTGGGTGGATCAGGGCCTGCTGGTAGAAAATGAAGAAGGGGTTCCTTACTGGGCTTTTGGAGGCGATTTTGGCTCACCAGACGTGCCGAGCGACGGCAACTTCTGCATCAATGGCATCGTGAAACCTGATCGACAGCCACATCCTTCCTTCTGGGAGGCTAAACGTTTGCATCAATACCTGAAGTTTGAGGCTTTAGACCTCGCGCAAGGGGAAATCAGGGTTACAAATACCTATGATTTTATCCCGATTACAAATTTGAAACTAGGCTGGGAATTATGGTGTCCCAGTGGGGTAGTAAAGGAAGGCGAGTTAGATGTGGAAGGGTTGGAGGCAGGGATGTCTAAAGACTTCCACTTATCTATCGGGGAGGTTATCGTTCCTGAAGGAGAGCCTTGTTATTTAAACTTTAGCGGCCAAACAATTACAGCTACTAATTTGATTCCGGCCGGACTGGAATTGGTGAAAGCACAATTTGAGAAAAGACCTGTTGTAACTGTTCCATCGCTTCCAGCGTCAGAATCCGTGCTTGAAATCGGCCAATACAGTGACTTCCTAGGCATCACCGGAGAACATTTTAGCTTGATTATCAATGTCCAAACCGGCTTGATAGAACAATACAGTTATAAGGGGACTCCCTACTTTTCCAAAGGCCCCGAACCCAACTTTTGGCGCGCACCAGTCGACAATGATTGGGGATGGGAGATGCTAGAAGAAATGGATTTTTGGCGCTATGCGGGAGCCAATCATAACTGCTACAGTAGTTATTGGTCAATTGTGGAGGACTCACCCAATACCTTTGTATTAACCGCTCGACTGGAGTTGCCCGATGTTGATGCTAAGTACATCATAGAATATACAATTCGCGGAACGGGAGAGGTGCAAGTACAAGGAACTTTCGATCCCAAAGATGGAGAATGGCCGGGTATGCCCCGACAAGGCGTACACCTGGAATTACTTCCGGCTTTTGATCAACTCGAATGGCTAGGTCGAGGGCCAATAGAAAATTATCCCGATCGGAAAACAGCCGCGCAGATAGGCCGTTACCAAAGTACAGTGGAAGAACAATATGTACCTTATTTGAGTCCACAAGAAAATGGGAATAAGGAAGAGGTACAATGGGCTACTTTTCGAGCTGTCTCTTATACACATCTGACGCTGCCGACGAAGAGGATAGTGTAGAT
>CAJXUM010000467.1 GCA_913060855.1 uncultured Lewinella sp.
ACGAGATCAGCCTCGGTCTCGTGGGCTCGGAGATGTGTATAAGAGACAGATTCCTGCAAATTTCGCTTCAAAAAAATAGTCCCAAACAGCTACATAGCTGTAACTACTTGGAAAATCACCTCTCAAACAAGTTCCTAAAATAATCAGCCATGTTTTTTCGCTTATTACTTTTCGAATGGCGGTACCATCGCCAGCATCTGTCCTTCCTGGTTTTTGCATTGGTTTTTCTGGGTTCAGGTTTTCTTTTGTCCAATACCAGTTTTGGTGAAGCCAACCTTTATCATAATGCCACTTATAATACCCATCTACGTACTGGCCTACTATCACTAGTTGCTATTTTATTTTTGATGGTACTCAGCAGTCGAGTGGTTTTAAGGGATAGTGTCCATCGGATGTCGGCACTGATTTATACTACGCCAGTTCAGAAAATCGATTTCATGAGTAGCCGATTTTGGGGATTGTTTTTGAGTGGCTGTTTATTATTCAGTTTTGCGATGTTTGGTTTTTGGTTAGGAGCTATTACCCATCCCGAAAGAGCACAGATTGGCCCCGTTTTGTGGCAGCACTATGTTTGGCCTTTTTTCGTATTAGCTGTGCCTAATTTATTTTTGGCTTCCAGCGTGCTTTTCACCTTAGCTAGTTTGACAAAAAACACCTTAGCAACTTACACAGGAGGTATTTTCCTGTATTGTTTGTATTGGGTTTGTGCCATCTTCCTCAATTCTCCTATGATGGCTCAAGCTACGCCTGCTAGCCCTGAAGGATTAGCACTAGCCGCACTCCTGGATCCCTTTGGATTATCCGCTTTTTTTGAGCAGAGTCAGTATTGGGAGGTAATGGAGCGGAACTCGGCCTTAATCCGACTGGAGGGGCATTTTCTCTGGAATCGGATCATTTGGATCAGTTTCGCAGTGCTTTTAGGGCTACTGAATTATCGCCTTTTTTCTTTCCGAAAAGCAAAAGAACGATCACGTAAAGATATCACCACTAAAGAAAATCAGGTGGCCAACTTACCGGCTTATAGCCAAGCTATGGTCAAGTTATCCTTTCGACAATTAGGCCTTGTATTTGCTACTAGTTTTTGGATGGAGATGCGACTTCTACTGAAAAGTTGGCCCTTATGGTTGTCGATTTGCTTATGGATAGGTATAGTTGCTTCAGAGATAATTAGTCGTATTTATGGCGGCGGCGAATACGGCACGGACCTCTACCCCACCACTAATCTGATGATTTGGCTGATTGCTGATCCCTATCAATTTATGAGCGAAATACTTGTCATTTTCTTTGGTGGAGAAATGATGGCCAGAGAGCGCAATGTCAATTGGTACGAAATTCAAGATGCCACACCTGCAAAAAATGTAGTCTTCTTTTTTGCCAAACTGTTGAGCCTGATGAGTATTCCCATCTTGTTGATTATGACAGCAATCGGTGTAGCGATACTGAGTCAAATTACAAAAGGTTATTTCTTTTTTGAGCCCCTACAATATCTCTCTTTATTCTATCTTCTCGGTGTACCTCTTTTGCTGTTTTCGATTTTCGTTTTATTTGTCCAGGCCTTGGTTTCTAATAAATACCTAGGGATGTTTTTGTGTTTAACCGTCGTATTACTGCTTTCTTCTAGTTTGAGTACCAATATCGGCATAGAACATCCTATTTGGAAAATGGGCGCTTTCCCTGCAGTGTCCTATACCAATATGAATGGCTTTGATCCGCAGTTATCTGCTTTTCATGGTTTTGCTTTGTATTGGGTGAGTTTTAGTCTCTTACTGCTATTCCTTGGGTTGTTACTTTGGAAACGAGGGCATGTGTCGTCAATGTTTTCTCGACTCCGAATGGCATTTAGCAAAATGAAACCCTTGGCAATGATCGGCCTTGGTTTTAGCCTTATCACCTTCTTGACCTTAGCAGGCTATGTCTACTATAATACCAATGTGCTGAACGACTTTTCATACCGAGAGGCTGAATTGGACCGTAGAGCAGCCTATGAAAAAAAATACAAACCGTTTGATGAGTTACCTGATTTGCGAGTGGTTAATCTGGAATCTCAAGTAGATCTGTTTCCCGCAAAAGGCAGTTTTAAGATAGCCCATCATTTCACATTGAGAAATAAGACGGAAGAAGTCATCAAGGAGCAGTGGTTTACGGTTCCGCGCTGGCTAAATATTGATAAACTGGTGCTGTCGGATGCGACGCTGATAGAGCACGATACTTTGCATGGGGTTTACTGGTTTCAAATGGATAAAGGAGTGCTACCTGGCGAGGAAGTACAACTGGAATATGATATATCCTATACTCCTCGAGGTTTTAGATTCCGTCGTTCTTTGCAGGAAAGGGCAATTGTATCCAATGGCACGAATATTATGAGCATCGCGATCATTCCTCGTTTAGGTTATCGGCCAGATGAAGAGTTACAAGATAATCGAGCGCGCAGAAAAAGAGGCTTAGCTGACATTGTGGTGGTAGAAGGGGGGGGCATTCATGCCGGCTTGGAAGAAGAGGATCGAGCCACTTATAATAAGTTTGATTTTGAAACTACCCTATCTACTTCTCTTGATCAAACTGCTATTGCACCTGGGAATTTGGTGAAAAATTGGACCGAGCAGGATCGGCATTATTTTCACTATAAGACCGATCAACCCATCAATCATTTTTATAGCTACCTCTCGGCTGATTATGAGCAAGAAACACAATCTCAAGATAGTATTGAAGTGGAGGTATATTATGATAAGCACTCAGCCTATAATATTGATCGGATACAGGAGACGATGGAGCAAACACTAGCCTATTGCCAATCTGCTTTTGGTCCCTATACTTTTGATCACCTTCGCATTGCTGAAATACCCGCTCATTGGCCGATGGGAGGTTATGCCACGGCTGGAACGATTGCACTGGTCGAAAACCGTGGTTTTTTGACAGACCTAAGAGATTCCACCGCTTTTGATGTAGTCGCAAAACGGGTATCTCATGAAGTGGCCCATCAGTGGTTTGGTCATCAATTGACCCCTCGTTCGACGCCGGGCGCTGCTATGCTAGTTGAATCGACGGCCAAGTATGTGGAATGTGTGATGCTGGAGAAGATGCACGGAAAGCGGCAGTTACGTCGCTTGTTGTCAGAGGAAATGAATCGATATTTTAGAAGTAGAAACAGAAGTACTCGCCCAGAACCTGCCCTGGATCAGGTCGATAACCAAAACTACATTTGTTACGCTAAAGGAGCGATTGTGATGAATGCGCTTCGTGATCTGTTAGGAGAGTCTACGCTGAATCTAGCCCTTCGACAGCTATTTGAGGAATATGCTTACCCGAAACCCAAAGCCACCGCAGCTGATTTTGTTAACAAACTATATGAACTCAGCTCAACGGAAAAGCATGGACAAATAAGGGACTGGATGTCGAAGGTTGTTATCTACGATAATCAGATCGAAGAGGTGGACTACAAGCCTTTACCTAGTGGAGGATATGAAATTCGACTCCAGCTAAAAGCTAGCAAATCAATCTTGACTGAGCAGGGAGAACTACAAGAACTAATAATGAATGAGCCTGTCAATATCGGCCTCTTTCAAACCCATCCAGATGACTTGATCACTTTCAGTACAGCGGATTATTACCAAAAGCATCAACTAGAGAGTGGTGTACAGGAAATTACTATTCAGGTCGATACATTGCCTCGCTATGTAGTAATTGATCCCTACTTACATCTGATGGATAAAAATACAGTAGATAATGTAAAACGGATAGACTAGCGATTGGGTCAATAACTAGGGCAAAAATAACTGAAACAAAGCCGTCTCCTGGTCTATTTCGCTAGCCTTTTTAAAAGCTGTAGGCAGCTTCACTTTATTGGCTAGTTCATATAAGAATCGGTGAACAAAAAGTAAAGAGGCATTCCCTTCTACATAATCATTTGCGCCAATATAGGCTTTGGCGCCAGTGTTGAGAAATGCCTGGGCTAAGTCTTCGTTTCCAAGTGTACATCCGGTATTGATGATGGTTTGTTTTTTCAATTTCGCTATGGATCGGATATGGGTCGAGCCTAGCTTGCCACGAGGTTCATCGGGTTCATAAATCGATTCATCCAGCTCAGGTAAAAGAAATTGGCCTCCTTCTCCATGCACGCTGAAAATCCAGATTTTGAGTGAATTAAAAAGGCGGTCTTGGCCGGCGAGTATTTGGATAAAATCGTTAGGACGCCCCAAGTGTTTGATGAGAACCTGAAAACCAAAGTACTCAGCCGTTTGTCTAATGGCCTCGGCTTCATTTCCCACGTCAGGCCCCACGATGATGCCAATAGGCTGTTTTCTCATCTCTACAATTGATTTTTCTTGTTCAAGTCTACGCCAGCAAAAAGATTAAGATCCACATCTTTCAGTAGCTTTACCCAGAAGGTTATCTGCCCCGTGTGGTAAGAGAAATGTTCCACCACATGAAGGATAATCCCAATCGCAGAAAACTGATAAGCCTGTACCGAACGAATGTCAAGTAGCCGATCTGTGTCTAGGTGTTTTATGACTTGATTGGCCTGTTGTACCGTCGATTGGAGCTTGGCCATTAATTCAGCTTTAGTCATGCCACCCTTTGCTGCAAATTCAGCATCTCTTTCGCGAATATCCGCTTGTTCTCCTAGCGAAGAAATAATGTATTGCGTGATATTACCACAGAGGTGAATAATGATATTGCCAATGGAATTTGAATTTGCATTGGGCTTTTTCCAAACATCCTCTTCACTTACCTGGGCCATGGCTTTTTCAAAGTGAGTGAGTTTTTCTTCCATCCGGTAGATCGATTGGGCGATGAATTCCTCTGCGAGTTGTTTTTCCATGAAATGGCATTTTAGAGACTTACTGGATTGATTGAGCAGTCCTAAAGGTACAGAGATTTAGGTTGATTTGTTGAAGCGGTTTACAAGTTTAGCAAGTTGAGGCATACTTTAACGATAAGACGGAGCATAGTCTCCTTGGAGCCTAGGTTTCCAGGGAGAGATGTTGGTGGGAAACACGCAACATCGATGGGTGTTCGTTAATTACAAGCAGGGGCATAGTCTCCTTCCATGGTCCTGAAGTAGCGCGTGCCATTTAGGTATAACTTAGCGTCTTGATAGCTGAGACTGAAAGAGGCCGTTTCACCATTATTGAAAGTAAGAACAAGGGTCGGATTTCCATCAAGCCCAACCACTACATCCCAACTACCATTACCATTGGTCTTATCGTTACTATATAAAGAGGAGTTATCACTTCCAGTACTGATATTACTAGAGCCATAGTAGATGAAATAACCTTTGCCGCAGAGATCAATTTCTTTCCGCATGCTATATCCTCCCCCCGTCATCCCGTCTACGCCTGCTGAGCTCGAAGAATAAGATTCCATGAAAGTCAATTTTACATTCTTCATAAAATCTTTCCACTCCCCTATATCTTCCTTCGATTCTGGCTTGCTAAATTGAATGCTGTTTTTTACCGCTTTGGCGTAGCCGGCATAATTAGTATTGTATTGTTCGGTGGTGGTGATAGCAATAATCGTCATGCCCAAACCATAGGGGTTGTGCATTCCTATGATAAAAGCTTTGGCGGGTTGCCACTCAAGGGTACCCGTAAATTCTCCCCCAATTACCCCTTTGCCTAAATTGGCTAGTGGACCCGCTAATTGTAAATTGGTCCCGTTGGCCTCATTTAATCCAGCCTGTGCTTGTTCCTTGATTTGCGCCAGGGAATAGGCCCTGTCTCTTATACACATCTGACGCTGCCGACGAAGAGGATAGTGTAGA